>JBEVJO010000339.1:0-5930 GCA_040510175.1 Caulobacterales bacterium | reverse complement strand
TGCTGGCGCGGCTTGCGGCGGGCCGGCTGGCTTTGGCGAGCCTTGACGTCGACTATTAGCGCCGGAGCGCGGTCTTATCGAACGCGATGGAGAGCGTGCCGATGCTGTCGCCGGTCCTCGGATTGATGACGGTGCGGCTGACGACATATTGCAGGCGGTTGGTCACATAGTCGCGCTCCAGCGGGCTCCAATCGATGGCGCCCGCGCCGAGCGGATAGGTCTTCAGCCACTTGTCTTCATCGCCCTGGAAGTAATCGGTGGTGGGGCGGCTGGCGGCGACGTTCAGGCCGCGCGCATCCATCAGCATGATGAACACGATGCGGTTGGTCGCGTCTTCCGTATAGCGTTTCAGATATTGCGATTGCGGCCGCTGCATCATCTCGGCCGGGATGCCGCCGCCGGTCTGTGCGTCTTGTTTGTACTGGGCGTCGAGCGTGGCGATTTCGGCGGTGGTCAAGTTTCTGGTGCGCGCATTTTGCGAGATGATGGCGTCGATCAGATTTTGATTGTTGGAGAGCTCTGTGAGCTCATCGATGGCGGCGGCCGCCGCGCGGTTGGCTTCCGCGCCACGCCAAACGATTGCGCCGATGCCGGCCAGGATCAGAACAACCAGGATCAGAGGCGTGAGCGCGCGCGAACGGCGCGACCTCGTCTTCGGCGCGGTTGATCCGTCTGCCGCGTCAGATAGGTCGCGCGGCATTGGCATCCCCCCCGGTTCGGCGTGAAACTATTTCGGCGCGCGCTTGGCGAGAATGCGCTGCAGCGT
The DNA here is from genome assembly GCA_040510175.1 of Caulobacterales bacterium. GTDB lineage: Bacteria > Pseudomonadota > Alphaproteobacteria > Caulobacterales > Aquidulcibacteraceae > JBEVJO01. The sequence goes on along the minus strand of JBEVJO010000339.1, from coordinate 5,164 downwards.
GCGGCGATGCATATTTAGCCTACGGGCGGTTTCCGAGACGTTATGATTGCAGAGTTCAAAGACACGCTGAATGTGCTCCCAGCGCACGCGGTCGGCTGACATCGGATTGTCCGGCGGCGCCGGCTTGCGCACGCCTTCGGTCAGCAGCGCCTTGGCGACGTCGTCCGCATCGGCGGGCTTGGAGAGATAATCGACGGCGCCGGCTTTGACCGCCGCGACCGCCGTTGCGATATTGCCATAGCCGGTGAGGATGACGACCTTGGCGTCCGGGCGGCGCTTGTGCAGTTCCTCGACCACCGTTAGGCCGTCTCCGTCTTCAAGCCGCAAATCCAAGACCGCGAAGGCCGGTTGCGCGGCGCGGATAGAGGAGAGCGCCTCACCGACATTCGCTACGGTTGTAACGGTAAAACCCCGATGCTCGAGCGCGCGGCCGAGCCGTGTGCGCAGCGCGGCGTCGTCGTCGAGCAGCAACAAAGTCGAATCCGCTGGCAGCACGTAGGGGGTTTGCCCGCTTTCAAGCGTTTCGTTCATCAATGTCATCAGCCTTATTCAAAAGGTTGGCGCGAAGGGCGGCCCGGCTCGTTTCGATCGTTATCGCATCAGGCGTTTATATTGTACTTTTGCGGCTTTGTCCGCAGCTTGCTTCGCTGGCGCATAAGAGGTTTGGACTAAGCTACCTGACCTTCCAGCGCTTTTCGGGGCCAAATCACGCGGACGGATGCGCCATCCCCTGGCGGCGGACGATTGCTGAAGGAAACGCGGCCGCCCGAGCGCTCGACCAATGTTTTGGCGATGAAAAAGCCCAGACCCATGCCGCCGCCGGAATCGGGCTCGCGCTCGCTGACAAAGGGTTCGCCCAAGCGCGTCAGCGCCTGTTCCGAAAATCCCGGGCCATCGTCGTCCACGCGAATCTCGATGTCGGTCGGCCCCCAGCGCGCTTCGATGGTGACCTGCTCCGTCGCGAACGAAACGGCGTTTTCGATAAAGGCGCCGAGCGCGTGCACGATCTCCTGCCGTCGCACCAGAATTGGCGGCGGACCATCGCCGGAATTCGTCACCTTGGCGGTGACTTGCAGATCGCTTTTCAGGTGTGGCGCGGCGGCTTCCTCCAGTAGGGAGTCCAGCGTCATCCGGTCGTGCATCTTGTCCGCCGATTGCGGGCGGGACGACAGCGACTTCAAAATCTCCCGGCAGCGCTGCGCTTGACTGAGGATCAGTTGCGCATCTTCCGCCGCCGGACTGCCTTTGGGCAGATCGTTCACCATCTCCTTGGCGGTCACTTGGATGGTCGCCAGCGGCGTGCCGAGTTCGTGCGCCGCTGCCGCCGCCAAACCGCCGAGCGCGGCCACTTGCTGCTCCCGCGCCAGCACCGCTTCGGTGGCGAACAAGGCGGTGCGCAGGCGGTCTTCTTCGGTCGATACGCGCCACGCATAGATCAATGTGAAACTGATGCCGGTGAGCACGGCGGTGGTCTGACCCCAGCGATAGAGTTCCGGCGGCGCAAACGGCGCGCCGGGCGTCCACGGCAATGGCGTCGACACCAAAGCCAAGGCGGCGATGCAGAGCATCGTCAGGCCTGTGAGCGCCGCTGTGTGGCGCGGCGGCAGCGCGGCGGCGGCGACCGTGGTGGGCGCGATCAGAAAGAAGATAAACGGATTGTCCAGGCCCCCTGTAAGGCCCAGTAGCAGCGTCAATTGAAGGATGTCGTAACCGAGCAGCACCGTCGCTTCCCAGGGCGAGGCGCGGCGCTGCGGCGGCAGCAGAAAGGCGATCAAAATATTGATCAGCGCGCTGGCGGCGATCACGATCAAACAGGCGTTCAGCGGCAGCTCAAAGCCCAGCACATATTTGACGAACAGCACCGCAGCCGTTTGCCCGAAAATCGCCATCCAGCGAATGAGCACCAGCGTACGCAGGCGAACGCCATAGGACAGGCTGGCTGCCATTTGGGGCGAGGGAACGAGCGCGCTGGCGGGATTCATGCAGCCTCGATTGAGAGCGCCGTATCGACGGTCGCGGTGGACATCAGGCGGTGGGGCGCCTATGTCCCACGCGCGCGGGATTTATAGGCTATTTACGCTCAATGCACGCAATTGCCGTCGAAAAGCTGGCGAAACGCTATGGGAAAGCGATGGCGGTGGATGGCGTCGATTTTATCGCGCCCATGGGTCAGACCACGGCGCTCTTGGGCGGCAACGGCGCGGGCAAGACCACGACGATCGCCATGATCCTGGGACTGGTGAAGCCCAATGGCGGAACTATCTGCGTGCTGGACCACGATATAGCCAAGGACGGCGCCAAAATGCGCGCCTTTATGAATTTCCAAAGCCCGTACGTGAATCTGCCCCGGCGCTTGAGCGTGCGGCACAATCTGGAAGTCTACGCCAATCTCTATGGCGTGCCGCACGCGATGGCGCGTGTGGAAAAACTGGCGGCGGATTTGCGGTTGGAAGCGTTTTTGGACCGGCCGACGGGATCGCTGTCGGCGGGGCAGACCACGCGGGTCAGCCTGGCCAAGGCGCTGATCAACGAACCGCGCGTCTTGCTGCTGGACGAACCCACGGCGTCGCTCGACCCCGACACCGCCGACTGGGTGCGCACGCTGCTGGAGGAATACCAGGCGCGCACCGGCGCCGCGATCTTCCTGGCCTCGCATCACATGGCGGAGGTTGAGCGTTTGGCGACGCAGGTTCTGATGATGAAGGAAGGCCGTATCGTCGATCGCGGTACGCCGCCGCAGTTGCTGGCGCGCTATGGCCGCACTGATCTGGAAGAGGTGTTCCTCGACATTGCGCGCGATCGCCGTCAGGCGGAGCCGGTAACATGAGTCCGGTGGATATTGCGTCGTCTGCATCCGGCGGCGCGACGCGCCGTATCGGCGCGCTCGTATTGCGGCATTGGCGGCTGGTGTCGGGTTCTTGGCCGCGGCTGATCGATCTTGCCTATTGGCCGACCATGCAGATCATCCTGTGGGGCTTTGTCCAATTGCACTTTCAGGCGCTGGCGGGGCATGGACTGGCCGGCGCCGCGGTCGGCGGCCTGGTGTCCGCCGCGATCATTTGGGAAGCCTATTTCCGCAGCCAGAACGGCTTTGCCATAGGTTTCCTCGAAGAGGTGTGGTCGCGCAATCTCGGCCATCTGATGGTGTCGCCGCTGCGGCCCTGGGAATTCGTCAGTGGACTGATCGTGATCAGCATCATCAAAACGGTGATCGGATTGTTGCCGGCGACGATCCTTGCCGCGCTGGTCTTTCACGCAAATGTTCTGGAGGTCGGGCCGGCTTTGGCGCTGTTGTATCTCGGGCTGGCGGTATTCGGCTGGTCGGTCGGGTTGTTCTGCTGCGGTCTGGTGCTGCGCTTCGGTCAGGGGGCCGAGGTGTTCGCCTGGGCCGTCGCGCTGGCTTTGGCGCCGTTTTCGGCCATTTATTACCCGATTTCCGTGTTGCCGGACTGGATTGAGCCCTTGGCGCGCTTATTGCCCACCGCGCATGTGTTTGAAGGACTGCGGGCGATCCTTTTGACGCACGCCTTCCCGGCGCAAAGCCTGTTATGGGTGCTGGTGCTCAATGTGCTGTGGTTTGGCTGCGCCGCATTCGCGTTTTCAAAACTGCTGGACGGCGCCCGTGAGCGCGGTTCGCTTGTCTCTATCGGAGAGTGATCTTGCGTAAATTGCCCAAAGGCGTGGTTCGCGCCGCATTAGCCTTCGCCTTCAGCGCGCTGCTCGCAGGTTGCGGCGGCAAGAAGGAAGACGGGCTGCCGGCGGCGTGCACGGGCAAATCGTCTTCGGCGATCGGCGGACCGTTTTCCTTGATCGACCAGAACGGGAGGCGCGTGACCGAGGCGGATTTTCAGGGGCGGCCGTCGCTGTTTTATTTCGGCTTCACCTTTTGCCCCGACGTTTGCCCGCTCACCCTCAGCAATTTGAAATTGGTGGCGAATGAACTGGGGCCGGATGCTGCAAAAATGTCGACAGTGTTCGTTACTGTCGATGCCGCCCGTGACACGCCTGACGCCTTAAAGGCGTATCTGTCCAATCCGGCGTTTCCGGCTGGAACCATTGGTCTGACGGGAACGCCCCAGGAAGTAAAAGCGGCGCTTGAAACTTTTAAGGTCGCTTCACAGATAGAACCAAATGAAGAAGACGAAAGTAAGTACACTGTCGCGCATACATCGATTATTTATCTGATGACCAATGGAACGAAGGAAGAGCAGGAGCGTTTACCGCTCGAGGGCAAAGGGCCGCCATGGCGCATGGCTGCGTTCTTTCCCGACACGACGCCTCCCGCGGAGATCGCAACGTGCGTGAAAGCGGCCATCGGCGGTCGTCTTTGAAGCGAAGAATTAATCTGGCGATACGATAATCACCCCCATTCGAGCGCCGCTATCGGCGCTGTGGTGTTGTGAGTCGCTCACCCGCCCGTGAGGACGCAGTCACATGCTGTACACGCTCTATGAAATGCAACGCGCGGCGTTCATGCCGCTACGCGCCGGCGCCAGTCTGCAGGCGCAATTCTGGAAGTCGCCGTTAAACCCTTTTGCGACAACGGAATTTGGGCGATCCGCGGCCGCGGCGGCGGACGTTTTTGAATCCATTACCCGTCAATACGGCAAGCCCGAATGGGGTAAGATGGAAACCCAGATCGCGGGCGTCGCCGTCCCCGTCGAGGTGGTGGCGGAAGCCACCGAAACATGGTGCTCCCTGCTCCACTTCAAGCGCGACTCCAAGGCTTTGACCAAGGCCCGCGCCGCTGAGAAGCGCATTGCCGCCGATCCCGATCCCAAAATGCTGATCGTCGCGCCTCTGTCCGGCCACTACGCGACCTTGCTGCGCAGCACCGTGACGGCTTTCCTGCCGACGCACGACGTCTACATCACCGACTGGGCCGACGCGCGCATGGTGCCGCTGAGCATGGGCGACTTTAATCTCGATGATTACGCCGCCACGCTTCGGCGGATGATCGGCGCCGTAGGGCCGGCCTCGAACGTCGTTGCGGTCTGTCAGCCGGGCCCGATCGTGCTCGCGGTGGTGGCTTTGATGTCGGAAGACAACGACCCGAACCTGCCGCGCACAATGACCTTTATGGGCTCGCCCATCGACGCCCGCCAATCGCCGACCCAGGCGAATCGTTTGGCCGAGACGCGGGACATGGCGTGGTTCGAGAACA
>JBEVJO010000338.1:0-4569 GCA_040510175.1 Caulobacterales bacterium | reverse complement strand
TCCAATCGGACAGGCGCGTTGGGCGCATCGCGTCATCAATGCAGGTGTTGTGCAGGCGCGCGAGCGTTTCCATAAAAGACCTCAGCAAGGCTGGCGAGAACCGCATGGAATTTCCCAGCCAATCGGTCGTATTGATGCCGTCTACCCGCCGCGAGACCATGAAGCGCCGCGCCAGCCTGCCTTGGTCCGCTTCGAGCCAGAGCGGTTCGGCCACCGGAAAACGCCGCGCATGCATGAGGGACACGATTGCGAATTCATCCGCAATCGCGCTGGCCGTGAAACGAACGAAGCGGTCGTGCTTTTCCGCCCGGATGACCATGTTCTCGATCGCGCCGCTCGGTGTTTCTGCGTCGACGAGAATGGTTTCTTTTGGGAATCCGCCCACCCGTTTTTGACATTTCGAAACACCGCGTTAACGGCCCGGAAATTTTTCCAGCAGATAAGCCTCAAAGCCGTTCTTGGTGATTGGCGCCGCTTCGGCGGGCGGCGCGGGATTGACGATCGGGCGAAGGCTGGCGGCATAGAAGGCGGCTTCGATCGCTTCGGCTTTGGCTAGAAATTCGCGGCTGGCGGGCGCCGTAGCGTCTGGCGTCGCGCGCGCTAGATCATTGAGGCAGCCCAGCCCTTCGTTGATCCATCGCTGGATGGCGTCAAACGATAAACCGTTTGGAAGATGCATCTCCAAAGCGGCGGCGCGCGCCTTTAGCTCCGTGGAAACGCCCTCCGCATCGGCGGCGCGCGCTTTGACCAGCGCGGCGATGTCGGCATAGATCGGACCGTAGGGGGCGGTGTCTTCTCGTACAATGAGATTGCTGACGACAATGTCGAGGATGGCGGCAAGGTGTCTGAGATCGGGCCGGCCGGTGACGTCAATCTCAGACACCGCGGTCCGGATGCCGCGCAACATCCTTTCGCTGGTCGGCAAGGGCAGAGCGTCCAGCGTGGACGGCGTATCCGGCGCGCCCTTTGTCATGCTTGTTTTGTCTTCAGGTGCTCGATCAACGTCTGGCACTGATCCAGGTACATGTATGGCCCGAAGATATGCCCGGCGAGGGCGAACTTCACTTCGTCCGGCAAATGCGTGTCGAACAGACGCTGCGCATCGACGCAGCCGATGGCGTTGCGCGTGCGTGACCAAAGATCAAAAAAGAACTCGGCTTCTTGGCACGGCGCCACGCCGCCGTGTTCAAGATATATGGCCATGAAATCGTCCCATGGCATCATAGGCTGCACGAAATTTTTCAGGAAGCACAGATCCTGCGTGGGATCGCCCAGCACGGCGAATTCCCAGTCGAGCAGGGCCGTGACCTCGCCTTGGTCATCGAACATCAGATTGTGAAAGCCGACATCGCCATGCACGATCCGCGCAGGACGCTCGTAAAGCTGCGTTGGAATATTCTTCGCCAGCCAGACAATCGGAACTTCCCCTAACGGAAGTGGTTCGGTCTTGCTCTTGTGGAACAGCCGCGTCCATTGCGCGATATCGCGTTCGATATGGGCGCCGGCGGACAATGAAGCTTCCTCTTCGGGCGTGCCGAGCAAGCGCGGTTCAAAAGCGTGTAGTTTCGCGACCACTTTGGCGAGTTCGGCGCAGGCTTTTTTCGCGCGGTCAGGGTCAGCGGCCCAGGCCGACGCGTTGCTGGTGCCGTCTACGCGTCTTGAAACGATAAAAGCGCCATCGAATATTTTCGTATCCGTTTCCAGCCACAAAGGTTCGGCGACTGGGAAATTGCGTGCCAACAGGTTCTTCAAAAGCGGATACTCGTTGAGAACCGTCTTCTGAATAAAGGGTTGCGGCATGTCCTTGCGAATGACGAGGTCGCTCGGGTTGCTGACGCCGTCTTCGAGCGTGAAGAATAGGGTCTGCTTCGAAAACCCGCCGGGGATCGTTCGCACATTCGTAGCGCGGACGGTGGGCTTTTGATATCGGCTCTGCAGGTAGGTGGAGAGGCTCTGCTCATCGATCGCGCGCGCAGCCCCCGCACCCGTTGGTTCTTCTGAATCGATGCGGCCGCCGCGATAGACGACTTGGCTGCCGGCGGCGATGTCGCCGTCCAGAGCCAGGAAGAAAGAGCGCTCCAAATCGACCAGCGCTTCAAGCGCCTCAAGCTTTTCCGGAGTGGGGGCGTCGCTGAGTAAGTCAGGCAGGCGGCTCGCCATCGCGGCTTCCAGCCGGCGCCGCTCTTCTTCCGGATCCGCAGCTTCGGTGTTAACGTTTAGATAGGCATATGCGGGATCGGCCGCGGCGCGTTTTAGCAAGTCCACGAGCGCGGCGTCGCGCGAGGACAGGCGCGTGGATACATTGCGCAAGAGACGCGTGATCTGATCGAAGCGAATGCCCGTGGCCTCGTCCTGCGGCAGCTTCGGCAGAATTTCCGCGCGCAGAGACTTTATCGCCGCGTCCAGAATTCTGGCGGACAAGGCATCCCGCATGAAAATCGCCCTCGCTTGGTGCTGCCGTTGGAATTTAATATCGCTTAGGCTGCCAGGCGTGAGCGAAATCATTCCAGATAACGTCCTGACTGTCGCCATGGCCGACGCGGCCTTCGCATTCCCATCGGATCAGGCAGATATTGGCGACCATATTGGGCCATGTGTGCCAAGGGCATGCTGCGATCAATCGTCCAGTGATCGACAATTCTTGGTCGTCTTCAGTGGTGACCTGCAAATTGATCCGCCTGGCCAGAAATGTATCCGGATCGCGGTCGACGGTCTTGTGCGCCTTCACAATTCGCTTCAGCTTGCCGTCGCGCGCCACCCAGCCGCCGTTCAACGCATGCTCCAGCGGCAAGGCGAACTTGTCCGTAGAGAGCGGGCTACTTCCGGCGTGATCCATCAGATTGCAGTTGAAGATGAAGTCGTCGCCGAACCAGCCCGTCATCCAGGCCACCGGCGGTATGCCCATCACATTTTCCGGGCGCAACTTGCCCCAAGACCGGTCGCGAACATTGTAGCCATTGACGGCATATTCCTTGCCGCGCAGCACCAGAGCGCCTTTGGTGCGAAGCCCCTGTTCGAGATGCTTGCCATCGCCGAACATCACGCCGGGCGTTACGGCTTCGAACTGCACGTCCACATGGTTGCCGCGCGCTTCATCGTTATAGGTCATCTGAAAGCGCTTCATCGGCTCCAGTACGCGCGTGCGGTAGCTGTTTTCGAGCTGGACATCGTGCATGTCGTTCTTAAGCACCGCGTCGCTGAGATACGCACGGATATCAAACAGCTCCGCAGCCACCGAATAACGCTTGATGCCTTGCCAAGCCATCAGACCGCCGGTGACGACGCCGAGATTGGGATGGTGCCAGATATAGCCCATCGCGTGGATGTCGTGCTCCGGCACGTTGAAACCGAAATATTGCGTCTCGGTGAGGCTGTCCCCTTCGATGCCACGATTTTGCTCAGTGTGCAGAAGATCGTCTTCCGGTTTGGCGACGCTCACGCCTTCATTGATGGCGAGGTAAAACGGATGATCGGCGCTCATTTGCGTCTCCTTGGGCAGCGATTAAATATCTCGCAACAAGTCCCACAAAGGGGTGAGGAAGGAGGATTGGCTGGCGCGCACCTCGTCCGTCATGTTGCGCTGGATGGACGTAATCGCGGTCACCACCATGAAGGCCGCGAACTTCTTATAGTATTCGAATTCGCGCATCTTGCGGCCGCCCGATGCGTAGTAGAGTTCAAGCCACTCAGCTTCGCTCGGCGGCCCCTGCAAGCCGCTGTCCGGCGGCGGGGCGAACATCGCATTGCCGACGCATTGCAGCGCGAGATCCGCTTCGGCGTGGCCCAGGCTCGACATTTCCCAATCCACCACGGCGGTGAGCGTCCGATTGAAGAACATGTAATTGTGCAGCGTGGAGTCGCCGTGCATCAATTCGACAGGGCCGCTCGGCTTGCGCTGCAACAGCCATTGGTGCGGTTTGACCAAATCCTGGTAATTGGATGGCTTGATCCATTCCCAGGTGCGCCAATACCAGTTGATGCAGCGTTCCATCGGATCGCCCCCCGGGGCGTTCATCACGAAGTCATTCAGGCCGGCGCCTTGGATATCGGTTTTATGGATCGCGACCAGCGCGTCCATGATCTGTCGCAGCATTGCGGGGCGTTCGCTCTCCGGCGCCTCTGCGATCGGGCCGCGTGTAAAAGCGGACGGGTGCGGCGCGGCGCCTTGCGCGCGCGCCATCACATAGCCCGGCACGCCGAGCCAGCGGCCGTCCGGGTCCAGCCACAACGGTTCGGGAACGGGCGCGGCGCTGCCTTGCAAGGCGCGCTGCACGCGAAATTGCCGGGACAGATCGTATTCGAAATAGATTCTGGTCTCGCTGCCGGGCGCATGACGCAGCACCAGATCGCGGGTTGCCGGGCCGGACGTGGTCTCATATCGCGCGGTGAAGAGCACCAGCCCGCTGGAAGCGCCGACATCGCCGATATGCGCCATATTCAAAATTTCGACGTCGCCTGTGACGTTGGGTTGCGCTTCCAAAAAGCGTTGAATGCTGTCGGCGCCAAGCCGCTCCACGCCGGATTTGCCGGCCTGAATGATCGAACTCAACATCGACTCTACGTTTGGAG
>JBEVJO010000337.1:0-6229 GCA_040510175.1 Caulobacterales bacterium | reverse complement strand
GGCCGACGCTTTGACGCCCAAGGAAGCGGTTACCACGTACAACAACTTCTACGAATTCGGCACGGACAAAGCCGACCCAGCGCAGAGAGCCGGGACCCTAAATACCAGGCCGTGGTCCGTCGTAGTGGATGGTCTGTGCGACAAACCCCAGACCTTCGCCATCGAAGATGTACTGAAAAAGTTTCCGCTGGAGGAGCGCATCTACCGCCTGCGCTGCGTCGAGGCTTGGTCGATGGTCATTCCCTGGATCGGCTTTCCGCTGGCGAGTCTTTTGAAAGCGGTCGAGCCCAATTCCAAAGCCCGTTATGTCGGTTTTCAGACGCTGCAGGATTCCAAGCAGATGCCCGGCCAGCGCGGCGGCGTTCTGGATTGGCCCTATCGCGAAGGCTTGCATATCAACGAAGCGACCAATCCTTTGGCGATCCTGGCGGTCGGCCTTTATGGCGATGTGCTGCCCAATCAGAACGGCGCGCCCATCCGGCTTGTCGTGCCGTGGAAGTATGGCTTCAAGAGCATCAAATCCATCGTGCGCATTTCCCTGTTGGAAAAAATGCCGAAGACGACATGGGCGATGATGGCGCCGAACGAGTATGGCTTCTACGCCAACGTCAATCCGAAGGTTGATCATCCGCGCTGGTCGCAAGCCAAGGAACGGCGCATCGGCGAGTTCAGCCGGCGCCCCACCGAAATGTTCAATGGCTACGCCGACCAAGTCGCCAGCATGTATGCCGGCATGGATTTGAAGAGATTCTTTTGAGCGACGCGTCCACCCATCTGGCAGATCGACCACGATTGAACGCGGCATTGAAGCAACGCCTGATCGGGTGGGGCATCGGCGCCTTGTGCGCCGCGCCGGCCGTTTGGTTGATCCAGCAATTGCTGAACAATCAACTCGGCGCCAATCCGGTCGAAGCCTTGGTGCGTCAGTCCGGCGTGCTCGCTTTGCGCCTGCTCCTTGTTTCACTGCTCGTGACCCCGGCGGCGAAATTGCTGCGTCAGCCCGGGCTGATTCGACATCGCCGCACCATCGGCCTGTGGGCCTTCGCCATGGTATGCATGCATTTGTCCTCTTACCTTTTCATCGACAAGGAACTGGACGGATCGGAAATCCTCAAGGACATCATCAAGCGCCCCTACATCACGATCGGCATGGCGGCGTTTCTGGCGCTGGTTCCGCTCGCTATCACCTCGCTCGACGCCATCCGCCGCAAGATCGGGCCGCGGCGCTGGCGCCGCCTGCATCAAGCGATTTATCTCATCGTGCCTATGGGCGTGCTGCATTATTATCTGCTGGTCAAAGCCGATCACCGTCCGCCTTTAATTTATGGCGCGATCGCCGCGTTGCTCCTCGCCTGGCGCGCCTATGGTTTCATCCAGACCTTGCGCCGCCGCATAGCAACGACCGCATAATTTTTATTTCGACATTTATCGTAGAGTCGTAGTATTCATTGTGTCGGCGCGTAGGCCGGACACAGTTGGATGCCTTGATGAGCCTCAGCAAAATCGATGTCGTCGCCGCGCTTGTCGCGCTAGCGCACGAGCGCCGCCTTTCCGTTTTTCGCTTACTGGTGCAGTCTGGCCCAGACGGTCTATCAGCCGGGGACATAGCGGCGCGGCTCAAGATGCAGCCATCGTCTTTGACCTTCCACACCCAAAAATTGGCGCAAGCAAAATTGCTGAAAGCGGAAAAGATTGAGCGGCAAGTCATCTATTCAGTGCAGCTGCCGATGATGAAAGCTGTTGTCGGCTATCTGACAGAGAATTGCTGCGGCGGCGCTTCATGCTGAAAAGGGCGCTGTTTGCAGAAACTTTGGGGTCACTCCTTCTAACGGGTGTGGTGATTGGCTCGGGCATTTTGGGCAGCGGTCTTTCCCCGCATAATGGCGCGGTGGCCTTGATCGGAAACACCGCCGCGACCGCAGCCATTTTATATGTGCTGATCACCATATTTGGGCCGATCTCCGGCGCGCACTTCAACCCGGCCGTGACCCTGATCTTCGCTTTGAACAAAGAGATTCGCTGGCCTGCAGCCTGCGCGTATGGCGCGGCGCAGGTTATCGGCTGCATCGGCGGGGCCATGTTGGCGCATGCTATGTTTGAAGCGCCGCTCTTGCAGGTGAGCGCGCAGGATCGCTCGGGACTAGCGAAAACTCTCGCCGAGGCTGTGGCGACGTTCGCACTCGTCCTTACCATTCTCGGGACACGAAGCGCAAAGCCTGGCGCAACCCCGGCAGCCGTCGCTCTGGTCATTACGGCTGGTTATTGGTGGACCTCCTCGACATCCTTCGCCAATCCGGCGATCACCATCGCGCGCGCGCTGACAGACAGTTTTGCCGGCATCCGCCCCGTTGACGCACCCGGTTTCATCGCCAGTCAATTAGCCGGCGCGCTAGCGGCGCTGACCACATCCAAATTTCTCTTTCCCTACAAACGACATGGCGAGGCTACATGAGCATCTTCTTTCCCGTCGTCATCCATCACAACCCGAATTGCGGCACGTCTCGCGGCGTGCTGGCCTTGATCGAAGACGCCGGCCTGAAACCGGTCATCGTCGAATATTTGACCACAGGCTGGACCAAGCCCTATCTGCAAAGCCTATTCGCGGCAGCCAGCGCAACAGCGCGTCAGATGCTGCGCGAGACGCACTCACCAGCAGAGGAACTGGGCCTGCTCGCCGACGGCGTGCAGGAGGATGCGCTCCTCGACGCCATGGTCGCCCACCCCATTCTGGTGAATCGTCCGATCGTGGTGACCCCGAAAGGTACGCGACTGTGCAGACCCTCGGAATTCGTCCGCGCGCTTCTGCCGTAGGCCCTCGGAGAAACCGCACATTTGTCGCAGGGCCGGACGGCAATTTGGCCTAGCTCTTGCTCTATCGTGGCTTGTCCCCTGGGTTGCTGTGTGGACGTCCGCGCGCCGCGCCTGCTAAGTCTTGAACCATGGAATCGACCAGCACCGACCTTCCCGCCGACGGCGCACCTCCGGAAAAGCAAAAACCGACCATGTCGCAGCGGCTTGTGGCCGTGGCGCGCGGTCCAAACGCTGAAAAGGTGTTGGCTGCGGTCTCCTTCGCCGAAAGCTCCTTTTTCCCGCTGCCGCCGGATTTAATGCTGGCCCCCATGGCCGCCGCCCGGCCGGAGCGCGCCTTCCGGTACGCCTTTATTTGCACCCTCGCCTCGGTCATTGGCGGTCTCGCGGGATATGCCATTGGCCATTTCTTTGCCGACACGGTGGGTAAGGCGCTGATCGAGCTTTACGGCTATCAGGACAAATTGAAAGGCGTCGAAGCCGCCTATGCGCAATGGGGCATTTGGATCATCTTGATCAAGGGCTTCACGCCGATCCCATTCAAACTGATCACGATCGCCTCCGGTCTTCTACATTACAGCCTGCCAATGTTCATCTTCGGTTCGGTCCTCACGCGTGGCGCGCGCTTCTTTCTCGTCGCGTGGGGCAGCAAAACCTATGGACCGCAAGTGCTCGAAGCCATCGAAAAGCGGTTGCTGCTGGTCGGAGGGATCACAGTCGCGGTTATTGTCGCCGCCCTCATTCTGCTACCGAAAATCATGCATTAAGGCGCCTGCCGCAGGCGAGCCCGTTTGATGAGCGTAACAAGCCAGATACAGCGAATTTTGATGCCAGGCCGTTGGCCCATTGCAGCGCTTCTGGCGTCGGCATTTATGCTCGCCGCAGCGCACGCTTTCGAGGCCTATGGCTATCCACCCTGCAAACTTTGCTATGATCAGCGAAACGTCTATTGGGCCGTGATCGCCATTAGCATCGCCGCTCTTATACTCCAGCGCGTGAAGTCGTCGGATAAGATTGCGCGGATTTTTGCGGTCCTGCTTGGTCTGGCGTTTCTGTGGGGCGCGGGCGTCGCCTTCTATCACGCCGGCGTCGAGTGGAAGTTCTGGCCCGGCCCGGCCACCTGCACCGGCGGCGCGGGGCGTTGGGACAATCTGGATGTGGGCAAGGCGCTGGAAGGGCCGCAATTGGTGGTCATGTGCGACGAAGCGGCCTGGCGCCTGTTGGGTCTATCCATGGCAGGCTATAATGGTCTGATCTCGGCGGGCCTTGGCGCGCTCAGCTTCATCGCCGCATCGCGCGGCGCCAAGGGTTAATCCATGGCGGATCATGATCCCGCACTCGCAGCGACACAGCGCGCCCGCCGCAAGGAAGAAATGATCCGCGTCGATCACGCGGGCGAACGCGGCGCGGTGGCGATCTATGCCGGCCAGAGGGCTATTTTCGAGCGCGGCCGGAGCACACACCAAATCGCGGCGCAAACCGCCGAGATGGAAGCGGGTGAAAAAGTCCACCTGCAGGCCTTCGATTCCATGATCCGCGACGGCAAAGCGCGCCCCACCGCCTTGATGCCCATCTGGGATGCGGCCGGTTTCGCTTTGGGCGCTGCGACCGCCTTGCTCGGCGAGAAGGCTGCCCATGCTTGCACCGAAGCCGTAGAGAACGTGATCGAGGAACATTACGCGGCGCAGCTGGCCGAACTCGGCGACAGCGACCCGGAACTCTCGGCGCAGCTCACAGAATTCCGCAACGATGAACTGGCGCACCGCGATTTCGCGCGCGAAAACGGCGCGGCCGAAGCCCCTGCCTATCCCCTGCTCACCGGCGTCATTAAGCTTGGCTGCCGCACGGCCATCGCGCTCTCGCAAAAGTTTTAACCCTTTCGCGCGCACCGCCTCCCCGTCTAGGAAGCATTCTGGCCCAGAACAGCACGCCTACGGGGCCCGCTAAAAATTGTCGCGGCGCCATAAGTTTTTTCTTGCCGGACATTAACCAAGCAAGCCGCTTTGGCGGCGGCGGATTTTCCGTACACCCTCTATCAGGGCATGGAAACTGCACCCTTTTGGACGGGGTGAGGGCGATTTTGCCGTCATTATCGTTAATCGCGCGGACCTAAGATCGCGCAGGGCCTGGAGATAGCATGAAAACGGGGTTAATTGCCGCGTTCGTCGGCGCTGCCTGCCTCTGCGCGGTTGTGGCCGGCAGCGGGAGCGACACCAAAATTGCTTTGCGCGGCCGTCTGGCGGCGGACCTTTTGCCGTCGCCCAGCAGCGCCGCCGCGCAAGAAGCGCATCTGAATTATCCAAGCCTGAAAAGTCTTGGCATCCGCTTGAAACGCACGGCGCCGGAGGATCTGACAAGCGCCGCGCCCCGCCCGTTTATTGTACCGGTCGGCCGCGGTTTACAATGCGCCCAATATGCGCGCATGCGCTCCGGTCTTTCCATTAGCGGCAATGCGCGCGCCTGGTGGTGGCTCGCCGCGGCGAAATACCGCCGCGACACCCGCCCTGCCCTCGGCGCCGTTATGGTGATGGGCGGCACTCGTCATGGCCATGTCGCCGTGGTGGTGGAAATGCGCTCCAGCCGGGAAGTTTTGGTCGATCACGCAAACTGGCTTAATCGCGGCGAGATCCAGATGGGCGCCCTCGTGCGCGACGTTTCGATCAACAATGACTGGAGCCAAGTCCGCGTCTGGTATCCGCCGATCAATGACCTAGGCAACCGCGCCTACCCGGTTTACGGATTCATCCTGAATGAACCGATCCAGCAGCCGCAAACCATTCCGACCGCCGCGCCCGTTGAACCGGTTGAGGCGCCAGTGCGCACATCATCCATGTAAAAGGGCTAATTGCTCGCGAACAGAGATGGATTCAAAATCGGTCCGTGTGAGGATGAGGCATCGTAGGCGATAAACAGCAGCAGCGCCACAAAGGCGACAAGGCCGATCAGTGCTTTGCACAGGATTTTCATCGCGAAAAGCGCCGCAAGCCCCACACCGATCAAAATTGCAATGCTGGCAATATTCATGACCGGCCCATCCAGATTTTGATTCTGGCCGGAAAAACGCCAAAGCGGCAAAACGGTTCCACGCCTGATTCCAACGATATTTTTAGAATCAGGCCATCCGCGTTTCCAAACCCCATACTCCTTGGAGCTCCGTTGCGCTCGATTGGGCGTGCGCCCTGTGAGACACTAAGCGCGGGGAGAATAGTTTCATGTACGAAACAAAAGCGGTCCTGGAATCCATAGACCGCAACGCCATACCGATTCTGGCGCTTTGCGGCTTTGCGATGGCCTGCAATTACTATTATTTCTTCACAGCGGCGATGCAGGGATTCAAGGACAAGGTCTATCCGCTGCCGGTGTTCGGCGTCTTGTTCTGGCTCTGCGGCGACGGCTCGTTCGTGCTGGATTACAATCTGGC
>JBEVJO010000336.1:0-13811 GCA_040510175.1 Caulobacterales bacterium | reverse complement strand
GAATCGATGAAGTCGTCGTTGAACACATCGCCCTTCTTGAGGAAGGCGCGGTCGGCGTCGAGCGATTCCAGCGCTTGGCGCAGCGAAGAACAGACCGTTGGAATGTCCTTCAGTTCTTCCGGCGGCAGGTCATACAGATCCTTGTCCATCGGCTCGCCCGGATGGATTTTGTTCTGAATGCCGTCGAGACCCGCCATCAGGAGCGCAGTGTAGGTGAGGTACAGGTTGCCGGCTGGATCCGGGAAACGGCACTCCAGACGCTTCGCTTTTGGCGAAGTGCCGTGGGGGATGCGGATCGAGGCCGAGCGGTTGCGGGCCGAATAGGCCAGCAGAACCGGGGCTTCGTAACCTGGCACCAAGCGCTTATACGAGTTCGTCGTTGCGTTCGCGAAAGCGTTGATCGCGCGCGCATGCTTGATGAGGCCGCCGATATAATAGAGGCACATTTCCGACAGACCGGCATAGCCATCGCCGGCGAAGAGTGGCTTGCCGTCCTTCCAGATCGACTGGTGCACGTGCATGCCCGAGCCGTTGTCCTTGAAGTATGGCTTCGGCATGAAGGTCGCGGACTTACCGTAAGCGGCCGCCACGTTGTGGATGACATACTTATAGAGCTGCATCCGGTCACCCATCGTGGTGAGCGTGCCGAACTTCAAGCCGAGTTCATGCTGCGCCGGCGCCACTTCGTGGTGGTGCTTTTCCGTTTCCATGCCCAGCTCGTTCATGATCGAGAGCATTTCGGAACGAATGTCTTGATCGCGATCGACTGGCGGGACGGGGAAGTAGCCGCCCTTGGGGCCAGGCCGGAAGCCGGTATTGCCGCCTTCGTAGACCTTGCCCGAGTTGGCCGGCAAATCCATCGAATCGAAAGCGTAGAAGGTGTTGTTCGGCTGGGTGGACCAGCGAACGTCGTCGAACAGGAAGAACTCAGCTTCTGGTCCTAGATAGACGGTGTCGCCGATGCCTGCGGACTTCACATAGGCTTCAGCCTTTTTCGAAATGCCGCGCGGGCAACGATTGTAAGGCTTCAGCGTGTTGGGCTCGAGGACGTCGCAGAACATGAACATGGTGTTCTGCTGATAAAATGGATCAATCGCCGCGGTGCTTGGGTCCGGCAACATCACCATGTCGGACTCGTTGATTGCTTTCCAGCCGGAAATCGACGAGCCGTCGAACATCGTGCCTTGGGTGAAAATGTCTTCGTCGATCATCGAGACGTCAAAAGTGACGTGATGCATTTTCCCGCGCGGGTCCGTAAACCGGAGATCCACGTATTCGATTTCTTCGTCCTTGATTTTTTTTAGGACACTGTCTGCGGACATATGCGTTCCCCTTGAACGGACCGAAACTCAGTCACTTTTGAACGGCGGGACCGCTTTTCGTCAACGAAGAAGCGGCGTGCGCTCACTATGGTTGTGAGCCAAAACCGCCAAGCGCCGGATGGCGCAGGGCGGTGAGGCTGTAGCAGGCGGCGCGCGCCTCCGTAAGAGGCTGCGCGACCAAGTAGAATATTTTTTGCGCCTCTTTAGATTGCCGATGCGCCGCTTTCACCCGTGCGGATGCGGATGATGCTATCAACGGTGGAGACGAAAATCTTGCCATCACCGATCTTGCCGGTACGGGCAGCCTTTTGGATCGCATCAAGCGCCGCTTCGGCTTGGGCGTCATCAACAACGATTTCGATTTTGATCTTCGGCAGGAAATCGACCACGTATTCAGCGCCGCGATAGAGTTCGGTGTGGCCTTTTTGGCGGCCAAAACCCTTTGCTTCCAAGACTGTCATGCCCTGCACGCCAATCTGCTGCAGCGCTTCTTTCACGTCGTCTAGTTTGAATGGCTTGATGATCGCTTCAATTTTTTTCACGGTAGAAAGCCCCTCCTCTGGGCGCGTCTGACGTCAGGCACGATCTCGCGGCCATTTCCGCCGCGACGCTGGCCGCACCTTGGCCAGCCTTAGGGCCTGGCGCCAATAACATCAAAGGCGGAATCCCCCGCCGCGCGACTGAGGCTAAAAAATAACCGAACGACGGCTAAAAAATAGGCGTAGCGGGTCCGTCTGCGTTAACAAATGGAGTCTTGAGGCGTCTTGAAGCCCCAGAACAGTGTGCAGGCGGCCGACCTCTCGCGGCGCCGGGTGATCAACCGGTGCGCCTTAAGGGGTTTGCTGCCAAAGTGGTGGCGTGAGACGCCAGGTAATCTTTGATGGGGTTTGAAATTCTAAGCGTTGTCCAAATGCAGGCCGCCGAAGCGGCCGCCATCGCCGCCGGTATCAGCGGCCGCACCTTAATGGAGACCGCGGGCGTCGCCGTCGCCGAAACAATTGTTAAGCTGTTTCCGCGTCGGCCCGTCCTGGTTTTGTGCGGCCCAGGCAATAATGGCGGGGACGGCTACGTCGTGGCGCGGCGCTTAAATGAGTTGGGCTGGCCAGTGCGGGTAATGGCGCTGACCGGTGAGGGTGGCCTAAAAGGTGATGCCGCTTTGGCGGCTGCGGATTGGACTGGCCCGGTTGAGGCATTCGATCCCGCGAAGCTTGGCGAGCCAGGCTTGATCGTCGATGCGTTGTTCGGCGTTGGACTGAATCGGCCGCTCGATGGCCCTACGGCGGAAATGATCGCGAAAATCGCCTCGGCGGATATACCGGTGGTGGCGGTGGATGTGCCGTCCGGAATTTCCGGCGATCTGGCGCGACCGCTCGGGCCCGCTTTCGTCGCCAAGGCCACGGTCACGTTTTGCCGAAAGAAACCCGCCCACCTTTTAGAGCCAGCGCGGTCGATGTCTGGCCAGATCGTCGTGGCGGATATCGGCATCAGTGACGCCATCATCGCCGGTCTGAATTTGACTGTATTCGAGAATGGCCCTGACCTTTGGAGCGCGGCGCTGCCGTGGCCAGGGTCTTTGTCTAACAAACATGCGCGCGGACGCCTGGCGGTGTGGGCCAGCGGTCCCAACAGGGGGCCGAGTTTATCCTGCGGCGCGCCGCGCTTGAGCGCGATTGCAGGACAGAGGTCGGGGGCCGGCTGGGTGACGCTCGGCGTACTGGCTGACGACATTCCACCTTTGGGAGCCGACGCCGCGTCGCTCGTCCACATTGCGCTTGGCGAGCCGGATCACATTACCAAATTCTTCGCCAACCATCAGGCGGGCATTGTTGGGCCGGGTCTTGGCCAGTTTGACGACGCCAAGAAAGTTGTGCTGGCGGCGCTGAGCGGGGGGCAGCCTTGCGTGGTCGATGCCGACGCCATTTCGATGTTCGCGGACAGGCCGGAGGAATTGTTCCAAGCGTTGCCTGAGGGTGCGGTGCTGACGCCGCACGGCGGCGAATTTAAGCGCGCGTTTCCAGCCATTTTCGAAGCAGGCCCGGAGAAGCTGTCCGTGACGATCGCCGCGGCGAAAGCGTGCGGGCGCGTCGTCTTGTTCAAAGGACCCGACACGGTTATCGCTGCGCCGGACGGGCGGGCTCGCATCAACGTGCACGCAACGCCTTTTCTGGCGTCGGCCGGAACCGGCGATGTGCTGGCCGGCATTATCGGCGGCCTCATGGCGCAGGGCATGGACTCATTCGACGCGGCCAGCGCCGCAGCGTGGATTCACGGCGAAGCGGGCCTGCGCCTCGGCGCTGGGCTTATTGCTGACGACTTGCCAGGTCTGTTGCCGGACATCTTGAACGCTTTCGCGCCCGACGCGCTTCGTCGGATCAGTTAGCTTTTCGCGTTAAACTTCGCCGACAATTGCTGCACGCGATCGCGGTCTTCTTGCACGCCGGGTAAGGCGTCGCGCACCACGGATTTTGCGTCTTCGCTGACGGCCGCATTGGCGATGACTTTGCTCATTTCATCGACCAGATTGTTTTCGCCGCGCAGCACTTCCGCAGCGGCGACTTTTTCGTTGTTCTCGAAAATGCCGCGCAGGTCGGTGAAGGCGCGATGACCGACCCCAAGCGCTTGGCCGCTTTGTGTTGGCGCGCCGCCCAAAGACGCCGTTTTCGTTTGGAGTTCGTCAGCCAGTTTGGCGCGCTTGCCGGAGAGAAAAAGAAGTTCCGATTTCAGCTCAGTATTCTTGGCGATGTCCGAAGCTTGCTTATAGAGCGAGCCGGCGTCGATGGTGATGGCGGTAAGGTTATTCAGGGCTTCGACATCCTGATTTGTCTGCAACGCCGTCTCTGGCGAGGACGATACGGGCGCGGGCGACGATGTGGCGCAGGCTGAAATAGAGGCCAAGCCCAGACTTATCAGTGTCGCGATAAATGGCGCCGACGTTATTTTCATAAGGATTTTCCTCGCCCACGATTCTACTTGAAACTGAAACTTCGGTAAGGCTTGGATGGTTCCACTTTGCGGCGAGGATGGGGCGGATGTGATTGGGCTCAGGCGATAATTTTACGCCCCAGTCCTTCGACCTCCCGGACGGCGCGCTCAAAGGTGTCGTAACGGCCATGCACCACGATTTCGGTGACGCCTAATTCCGCATATTCGCCGACTTCGTGCAGATTTTCTTTCAGGTAATCGGCGTCGATGATCACATAGAGCTCAAGCTCGCTCATCGCACGGCCGGCTTTGTCCATGGCGTCCTTCACGATCGCCAAGCGCTTACGGTATTCTTCGATCAGTTCAGGGCGCGACTGCCAGCCATTGCCATACGCGGCGATCCTTTTTGCGGCTGCAGCGCCTTCACCGCCGATAATGATCGAAGGGTAGGGCTTTTGCACCGGAAGCGGATTGAGCTTGCCCGCGGGCATCGGAAAAAATTTGCTGTCGAAATCCGGGATGCGATCCTGCAACAGCTCGATCAGAATTTTAAGGGTGTCGTCGGCGCGTGCGCCACGCTCGTTGAAGGGGACGCCGAGCGCATTAAATTCCTCTGGCATCCAGCCAACGCCCGCGCCGAATTTAAAGCGGCCGCCGCTCAGAAAATCAATCGTCGCGATCTCGCGCGCTAAGAGCAAGGGCGGCCGGTATGGAACAACGGTAACGCCGGTGCCAATCTTCAGCCGTTTGGTTGCGCTGGCCACAAAGGCGCACGCGATGAAACTGTCTGGCCAGGACACCGCCGGAAAGCCGCCCTCATAAGGATACTCAATCTCAAGGGAGAGTGGGTCCATCATGTGATCACCGATCCAGAAAGTCTCGAAACCCGATTCCTCCATCAATTGGCCAAGCTGGACGAGGTTTCTGCCGTCCGGATCGGGTTTCAATGAATAGGAGCAGGTCATCCCGAATTTCATCGCAGATCTTTCGTTTTTCGACGGATTACCGAGGTTCGCGTCTCCGAAAGGCCAAGATAATCGAAGAATGCCGGATTGACAGGGCTAAGCGGGCGCGGCATCCCCCCGTTGCTCGCCGCAAGGCGAGGCGCGGATGTGGCGGAACTGGTAGACGCACTAGGTTTAGGTTCTAGCGCCGAGAGGCGTGGGGGTTCGAGTCCCTTCATCCGCACCAATATCAGCCCCCAGAAATCGGGCGACAGACTCGCTTTTCATGGCCGGCGAAGCCCGCTAGCGTTTGCCCATGCTGAACGTGCGGGGCGTTTTTCAAGATCTGATTCGTTATCCGAGCCTTGTGGGTACGATCGCAGTCAACTTTCTCCCGACATGGGGTGTGGTTTTCTGGGGTTGGGGCGTCAGCGCGCTCGTACTTCTTTATTGGCTCGAAAACGTGGTGCTTGGCGGCGTGACCGTGGTGCGGATGGCGGCGACCGGTTTTGCGTCTGCCGGCAACGCCATCGGTCTTTTGTTTGTCGTGCCGTTCTTCCTCTTTCATTACGGCCTATTCTGCTTCGTCCACGGAATATTTGTCATGGCGTTTTTTGCGGGTGGCCAGCAGACGTCCGCGCTGGTCGATAGTCCCGTCTCTTTGTTCCATACGGCGGTTTCAATTGCGTTCGGCATGCCGATCATTTTGACGATTACCGGCGCTTGGCGGCTTCTTTTAGTTGCCACGCAATTCATCTGGCGCGGCGAATATCTGAAATCAAATCCGATGATCGAAATGGGCCGTCCCTATGGGCGCATCGTCACGCTGCATTTTGCAATCTTCGCGGGCGCTTTTGCGATGATGGCGCTAGGGCAACCCGCCTGGGGGATGTTTGCGCTGATTGCGCTGAAGACCGCTTTTGATTTCTTTGGCGTCCGCAAAGACGCCAGAGGGGATGCAATTAGCGAGGCTGCCGCCAAGTCCGGCGAAGCCTTTAAAGAACTCCAGCAAAAGCTGGAAGAGCGTTGGAGCGGCGGCGGCAAAAAGCCGCCTACCAGTTGATCAACCTGGAAAGCTCTGAGCGCCAATTTTCTGTAAGGCGCCGTCTTCCAGGGCGAGGCACGCTTGGCTCTCGATGCCTTGCACATAGCAGAACATCGGAAGCTTTTTTGTCCGCAGGTCGCGGTAAACGTCGCGCGTCACATCTTCTTCTACGTAGAACGGAAACTCGCCTTGAATCGGTTGGGGCTGATCCTTGGCCCATTCGGGCAAATCGGCGGTCGAGCTCTTGTCGTCAGGCGCGATCCATTCCGTGAGAGCCGCCTGCATGGCTTTGACGTCTGCTGCGCCGGACAGAACCATGTTTTGAGAGGTATTAAACGTATCGGTCCAAACTGCCTCGCCCTTCGGGTTACGGATGACCAAGACCGCCACGGCGCGGGTGCACTCCGGTCCGTCCGTAAAAGCTTCGGCCGTATAGAGCTGGCCTGACGCATCCCAGGCGCTGACGGCGCGGGCCAAGCAGCCGTTGGCTGGGGCGGACGCGGCGCTGGCGGTAGCAGCAGGTTTGGGTGTTTTAGGGGGCTGAGGAATACAGCCGCCGAGCCCTGTGAAGCAGGCGCAAAGTAGCAGGGTTGCGAGACGTCGTGCGAGCATGATCATGATCCCCGTCCGCCGTCGTGGCGTTGACTTAACGGCCTGCTGGGGCCGAGTTCTGCAAAATACCGCATGATTCCGCAATGAGCGGAGGCAATATCCGGGCTCTTTGGCCAATCTGACCTTGCCGGGCCGCTCAAGATCGACTATCAGCGCCGCTTTCCCGCGCCGGGTCTCCCGCCGCGGCATAAACTTTTATCAGGAGCGTGCGGCTATGGCCGTCCCCAAAAGAAAAACCTCGCCGTCCAAGCGCAATATGCGCCGGTCCCATGATGCATTGGGCAAAAACGCGTATGTCGAAGACAAGGATTCTGGTGAATTGCGCCGTCCGCACCACATCGATCTGAAGTCCGGCAAATATCGCGGCCGTCAGATCCTGACTCCAAAAGACGAATAGCATTTCTCGCGCGAATTGAGGTTTTCCCTCTTCGCGCGATTAGCCTATTGCAGAACAAAACGGAAACATGTAGCTTATCCGCATAAGGCTGGCGGGTAGGCGCTGGCGCGCCTCGCGTATCGAGAGGGCGTCGGTTAGGATTCGCTTTAAGGCGAAAGGGCCGTCGCGGACTGGGTTCGGGCGGCAGTTTTAGAAAGCGCAGGAAAGTCATGGCGGGCAGCGTTAACAAGGTCACTCTCGTAGGCAATCTGGGTAAGGATCCGGAGGTTCGTCGCCTCGGATCCGGCGAACCGGTCGTTAATTTGCGGATCGCGACATCCGAAAGCTGGCGTGACAAGGCCTCTGGCGAGCGCCGCGAGAAGACCGAATGGCACAGCGTGGTTATCTTCAACGAAAATTTGGCCAAGGTTGCCGAGCAGTATCTGCGCAAGGGCGCAAAGGTTTACATTGAAGGCCAATTACAGACCCGCAAATGGACCGACAAAGACGGCGTCGAGAAGTACACGACCGAAGTCGTGCTTCAGCGTTTCCGCGGCGAGCTACAGATGCTGGACGGTAAAGGCGGCGGCGGCGAATATTCCGGCGTGGAAGATTCTGGGGAGTCGCGAGGCGGTGGCGGCGGTGCCCGTCGCATGGAGAAATCCGGCGCACGCGAAGATTTCAGCCAGGACTTGGACGACGAAATCCCATTCTAAAATCTGCGCTGATAGTTCGATAAGTAAAAGGCCGCCTCGAAGATGGGGCGGCCTTTTTAATTCGACAATCAAAGGATTTAAGCGGATGCGAAATTCTTGGCGGCAAATTCCCAATTCAAGGTTTTGGCGATAACCGCTTTGGCGTAGTCGGGCCGCTTGTTCTGATAATCGAGATAATAAGCATGCTCCCAAACATCGAGTGTCAAAAGGGGGTCTTGATCATGAATGATTGGCAGATCCGCATTGCTCGTTGAAACAATTTTGAGCTTGCCGCCTTCAACGACCAGCCACGCCCAGCCGCTCCCGAATTGATTGACGGCTGCCTCTGCAAACTGGGTGTTCATGGCGTCCAACGACCCGAAATCACGATTGATAGCGTCGAGCAATTTGCCGGTCGGCGCCTGTTGCTTCGGGCTCAGGCTGCGCCAGTAGAAGACGTGATTCCAGGCCTGCGCAGCGTTGTTGAAGAGCTTTTTTTGCTCTGTGTTGACTACGGATGCCTCGATGATTTTCTCAAGGGTTGCGCCTTCGAGCGGCGTCCCGACGACAAGCTTCGCCGTGGTGTCGCAGTACGTCTTGTAGTGCTTGCCGTAGTGAAAACTGAACGTGTTGGCCGAGATCACGGGCGCTAAAGCGTCTTCCGCAAACGGCAGCGCAATTGGGGCGACCGGAGTGCCGGCGTCCTTAGGGGCAGCTGACGCTTTCTTCGGTTTCGTTTTCGCGGCCGCCGAACCGGCTCCAGCTGTGGCGGCCACGCCGAGGGTTACTTGGAGCAAGTCCCTGCGTGAGCCCATGCCAGCTTCATAAAAAGGAGAGAGAGGGGATTTGATGTCGCGATCGGTCATATCTGCCTCGCATGGGTGGGGATAAAGAAGGGAGCCGCGAGCGGCGTCGACGGTAAAAGCGCCAGGAACGGGCAAAAGTTCATATGGGCATTATGGACGACTTTCCTTAGACGCGAGTACGATTAATCGCTTGCCCGTATTTGCATGACTTCAAAGGGCTTTTTGTCTGGGCGCCCGCCCGCTTTGGCGAAAAGACGCTGGGTGGCGCCCGCAGCGCGGCTCTGCTAGTGGATTGATGGAATGGGTCTGCGCGAGTCGTGGCGGGTCCGTATTGTGAGCAGCAACAAGTATCGAGCCCAGTGTCAGACGATATCGACGATACCATCCCGCCAAGTGAGCCGTCCGGTCCAAAAGGCATCGCTCCCATAGCGATCGAAGATGAGCTTAAGCGCTCTTACCTTGACTATGCGATGAGCGTCATCGTCTCGCGCGCTTTGCCGGACGCACGTGATGGTTTGAAGCCCGTTCACCGCCGGATCCTGTGGTCGATGCACGAGAACGGCTTCACGCACGACAAGCCGTATCGCAAGTCCGCGCGGATCGTCGGCGACGTGATGGGCAAATATCACCCGCACGGCGACAGCGCGATCTATGACGCGCTCGTGCGAATGGCACAGGACTTCTCGATGAGCCTGCCGTTGATCGACGGCCAGGGCAATTTCGGGTCTATGGACGGCGACCCTCCGGCCGCCATGCGTTACACGGAAAGTCGGCTTGCCAAACCGACGGCTGATTTGCTTGCTGATATTGAAAAGAAGACCGTCGACTTTCAGGCAAACTATGACGGGTCCGAAAATGAACCATCGGTTCTGCCAGCACGCTTTCCCAATTTACTCGTCAATGGCGCGGCCGGAATCGCCGTCGGCATGGCCACGAACATCCCGCCCCACAATCTCGGCGAAGTGATCGACGCTGCCGTGGCGATGATCGATGATCCCGCGGTTTCCGATATTGACCTGATCAGTTTAATTCCCGGGCCGGACTTTCCGACCGGCGCTTTGATCATCGGCCGTTCGGCGGCGCGCAATGCGCTTCTGACGGGGCGCGGCTCCGTCGTCATGCGCGCCAAGACGTCGATTGAGGAAATCCGCCGGGACCGAGAAGCGATCATCATCACCGAAATTCCCTATCAGGTGAACAAGGCGACGATGATCGAAAAGATCGCGGATCTCGTGCGCGAGAAGCGTATCGAGGGCATCGCCGAACTGCGCGACGAAAGCGACCGCAAGGGCGTGCGTGTGGTTGTCGAGCTAAAGCGCGACGCGACCGCAGATGTTGTGCTGAACCAGCTGTATCGTTTTACCCCGCTGCAGACGAGTTTCGGCGTCAACATGCTGGCGCTGGATTCCGGCCGACCTAAAATGATGGGCCTGCGGCCGCTCCTGGAAATCTTCATCGCGTTCCGCGAAGAGGTCGTTACCCGCCGCACCAAGTTCGAATTGTCCAAGGCGCGCGATCGCGGTCATATCATCGTTGGCCTAGCGCTGGCCGTGGCCAATATCGACGAGATCATCCGCATTATCCGCGAGTCTCGCGATCCGGCGGAAGCGCGCGAAGGCTTGATGTCGCGCTCTTGGCCGGCGATGGATACCGCGCCGCTGATTGCGTTGATCGCTGATCCTCGCTCGGCGATCCAAGAAGACGGCACGATCCGCATGACCGAGGAGCAGGCGCGCGCCATCCTCGATCTGCGTTTGCAGCGTTTGACCGGGTTGGCGCGGGAAGAACTCGCGAAGGAAGCGCAGGAGATCGCCGAGACGATCCAGCGCTTGCTGACCATCCTGGCCTCGCGTGAGCTGATCCGCGGCATCATTCGCGAGGAGTTGCTCGAAGTAAAAACAGCGTTCGCAAAGCCGCGTCGCACGGAAATTATCGAAGCCGACCTTGAAATCGACGACGAAAGTCTGATCGCCCGCGAAGACATGGTCGTGACGGTGACCCATGGCGGCTATGTCAAGCGGACCACGCTCGCGACCTATCGCACCCAGCGCCGTGGCGGCAAAGGCCGCTCGGGCATGGGCACGAAGGAAGAAGATTTCATCACGCGGCTGTTCGTGGCGAACACCCATCAGCCCGTATTGTTCTTCAGCTCGAACGGCATGGTCTACAAAGAAAAGATCTGGCGCTTGCCCGAGGGCGCTCCGCAATCGAAGGGCAAGGCGCTGGTGAACATGCTGCCGCTCGAAAAGGGCGAGACCATCACTTCCATCATGGCGCTGCCTGAAGATGAGGCTTTGTGGGAAACGCTTGACGTTATGTTTGCCACCAAGTCCGGCGGCGTGCGGCGCAACAAGTTGTCTGATTTCGTCCAGGTGAACCGCAATGGCAAGATTGCCATGAAACCGGACGAGGGCGATTCCATCGTGGACGTTCAGATGTGCACCGAGCACGACGACATCCTGCTGGCGACCGGACGCGCCATGTGCATCCGTTTCCCTGTCCCTGAGGTGCGCGTCTTCCAAGGTCGGACGTCCACCGGGGTGCGTGGCATCGCTTTGGCCGAGGGCGACGAAGTCATTGGCATGTCGGTGTTGCGTCACGTCGATGCCGAACCGGCTGAGACGAGAGCGTATCTGCGCCACGCTGCGGCGATGCGCCGGGCGATCGGCGATGAAGTCGGCGACGCGGCGCCGGAACCAGCGGAAGCCGAAGAGGTCGAAGGTGGCGAGGCGGCGCTGACGCCGGAACGGATCGCGGAATTGGGCGGACGGGAGCAATTCGTGCTCACGATCTCCGATCGAGGATTTGGCAAACGCGCGTCTGCATACGAGTACCGTGTGACCGGACGTGGCGGCAAAGGCATCGTCGCGCACCGCATGTCCGACGCCAATGCGCGGTTGGCCGGATCTTTCCCGGTAGAAGACGAGGATGAATTGCTCCTTGTGAGCGACGCTGGTCAATTAATCCGGTGCCCGATTTCGGAGATCCGGATCGCTGCACGTGCTACGCAGGGTGTGACCTTGATCCGCATCGACGAGGGCGAGCGCGTTGTGGCGGTCGAGCGTTTGATCGATTTGAACGGCGATCGGGAGTGAGGCGGGTTTAGTTGCCTCACAACGGAGGACATTGATGAAACGCGTTGGCCTCTATCCCGGCACCTTCGACCCGCTCACTAATGGGCACGTCGATATCATTAATCGCGCCATCAAACTGGTCGACAAATTGGTGATCGGCGTTGCGATCAACGAAGATAAGGGACCGCTGTTCACGTTGCCCGAGCGCGTTTCGATGGTCGAGACGGAGTGCAAAGTGCACGCGGGGAAGGTGGAGATCGAGGTCCGGCCTTTCAAAAGTTTATTGATGCATTTTGCGCAGGAAGTTGGCGCGCACATGATTATTCGCGGCCTGCGCGCCGTCTCGGATTTCGAGTACGAATTCCAGATGGTCGCGATGAACCAACGCCTCAATCCTGACATTGAAACGGTGTTCTTGATGGCCGATCCCCATCATCAGGCTGTCGCGTCGCGTCTGGTAAAGGAGATCGCGAGATTGGGCGGGGACTTCCAACATTTCGTTCCGGCCAGTGTGGTGAAAGCGTTGCGGGATAAACTGGCAAAGGGATAAGCCATGAAAATCAAAAGCATGTTGAGCGCCTGCGCTTTGTTGCTGGCGTTGGGGGGGAATGCTTGGGCAAAGGGACCGCAGGACGATCCCGAAACGTACCGCCCGCTGGACGCCGAAAACTCAATTCAGATCGACACCGGCCGTGGCTTGATTGTTGTGGAAATGTATCCTGAAGTCGCGCCGCTCGCCGTAGCGCGCGTGAAGGAGCTGGCCCGCAAACATTTTTATGACGGGCTGAAGTTTCACCGCGTGATTGACGGGTTCATGGCGCAAGGCGGCGACCCCAAGGGCGATGGTACGGGTGGTTCCGAGCTTCCGGATTTGCCAGGCGAGTTTACGATGCGCCGCGATGCGAGCTTTGAGTTGAAGGAAGCTGCGTCGCCTGCGGGGTCTGTGATTGGCTTCCACAAGATGCTGCCGATGCAGAGCCAGCCAACCGCGATCTTGAAAATCACCGCGGACAAGAAGGCTGCCGCTTGGCCGCTTTTTTGTCAGGGCGTTATGGCCATGGCGCGAGCGGAAGGCCCCGATAGCGCTAACAGCCAATTCTTTTTGATGCGCGGACCTTATCCCTCGTTGGAAAAGCGCTACACGGCTCTTGGACGCGTAGTGGAGGGCCAGGAAGTCGTCGATATGTTGCCGGTGGGCGAACCGCCCGCCAATCCAGGCGTCATGAAGACAATTCGGGTGGTGGCTGATTTACCTGAAGCATCACGCCCCAAATTGTATGTGATCCGCACCAACAGTGACGGCTTCAAGGATCGCATCAAGGACGCGCGAAAGGACGAAAAAGCGAATTTCAGCGCGTGTGATGTCGCTCCAAAAGCAAGAGTCGCGGAGTAGGGCGCAGCTTTTGACGAGCACGGCTGGCGGCGTTACCACCCCGGCGATGCGCACCGACCTTTTCGATTTCGATTTGCCGGAAGAGAACATCGCGTTGCGGCCCGTCCGGCCGCGCGACGCCGCGCGCTTGCTGTGCGTTTCCCGCTTCGGCGATATTCGAGATCGGATCGTGCGAGATTTGCCCGGGCTATTCGAGGCGGGCGACATCCTTGTGTTGAACGACAGCCGGGTCATTCCGGTCGCGCTGGACGGCGTGCGCGCAGCACGGCCCAACGGCGAGGATGTGCGCGTCAAAGTCAATCTTATAGAGCGTCTCGGATCGGATCATTGGCGCGGGTTTGCCCGGCCGGGCCGTCGTCTGCGGATTGGCGATGAGATCGTCATGTCGAGCGCTGATGCGACATGCCAATTG
Organism: Caulobacterales bacterium; assembly: GCA_040510175.1. Taxonomy (GTDB): domain Bacteria; phylum Pseudomonadota; class Alphaproteobacteria; order Caulobacterales; family Aquidulcibacteraceae; genus JBEVJO01. The sequence continues at coordinate 210 of JBEVJO010000336.1, read as the reverse complement.
CGTGCGGTGGTTCTGGAAAAGGTGGAAGACGGAACGTTGTCGTTTCGCTTCGATCAAAGCGGCGACGAGTTGAACGCGGCGGTCCAAGCGCTTGGAATGGCGCCGTTGCCGCCTTACATCGCGGAGCGCCGCCCGTACGACGAACGCGACGCAGAAGATTATCAGACCATATACGCTGCCGAGGATGGCTCAGTCGCGGCGCCAACGGCG
>JBEVJO010000335.1:0-3816 GCA_040510175.1 Caulobacterales bacterium | reverse complement strand
GTGGTCAGCATGAAGCCGACCTCGCCGTACCAATCCGGCAAGCCCCAATCCGCGGGACCGTCATTGAAGGCGCCGCGCGGATGCTTGTCGAAGCCGACGGCGACGCCGATTTCAAATTCTCCCGAACGAATTGTGTTGGATGCACCAAGCAGTGCAGAACCACCGGTCGCGCAACCGTTTTTTACATTGATGAATTGCAGGCCGGTGAGACCGAGCTTATCGACCAGCGTATCGGCGTTGCCCGCCGCGTGCGAGCCGCCATAAGCGAATTGGATGCCCGGCCAATCAATGCCTGCATCGTCTAGCGCCATTCGAATCGCTGCAGCGCCTTGTTCGAGGCCGCTGACGCCATCGGTCCGGCCGAACGGATGAATGCCCGCGGCAAGAATGCAAACGTCGCTCACGCAGCTTCTCCCATCAGTTCGAAGCCAAACATTTTAACCGGACCGCCGGCGCGCTTGCTCTCGAACGGAAACAACAGGAGGCGCACCGGCGCGCCGATGGTGATGTCTTCAATGCGCGCGCCGACGATGCGCGTCTCAATGATGACCTCGTTCTCCAGTTCAACATAGGCAAGGATAAAGGGCTCAAAGACATCGGGCCCATCATAAGGCGGTGACTTCGGCCGGAATTGCTGAACCGTGTAGGACCATATCCTCCCGCGCGGCGACAGCAGGATAGGTTCATACAAATCCTCGTCCGCGCCACTGGGACGCGGAAAGACGACACGACCCGTATCTTTGCGCCGGCCGCCGATCAGGCGCGGGTCTGGATTCTCGATGAACAGACCTTCCGCGATGGGGTCCATTTCGGCGCCTTTACACTCTGACTGGACGATAAGCTAAACCGGATTTGTCCGTGCCTGAGGACTCGCCAAAACGCTAGTGCAGACACTGCACTAAGATTGGCCAGACGCGCGCCGGCACAGACGCCGCAGCGCGCGTTCTTTATCTGCGGAACAGAAACTCGCCCTAAGCGGTCATCGCGATATAGCCGAGCTGTGCCGCCTTAAAGACAGTTTGGCTACGGTTTACCGCGTTCAGCTTCACGGATGCGTTGTGAATATGGAAACGGATCGTCGCGCGACTGCGGGACATGATGAGGCCGATTTCCAAATCCGTTTTTCCAACAGCCGCCCACCGCAAGCATTCGACTTCGCGCTTAGACAGCTTGGAGCTGGCGGGCAAACGCTGCGCCCGGCACATCACCTGCACGTAGCCAGATATGAACGTCCGCGCTAAAACGCCCAACTCATCGCCGAACTTTTCAAATTGAGGCGACAGATCGTGAGTCACGTCGTCGATCGGATTGAAGCTTACGGCGCCGATCTGTCCGAACGGCAGATGCACCGGAACCACGATGGCTGCGCGGGTTTTCGCGCGAAGTTCGAAATTGCTGAGATCGATGCCGGCCAAAAATGGATTTGGGCAATGGCTATGAATGCCCAATGCGTTCATCCAGAACGGCTCGCTTTCATAACGGCACGCCGTGGTCATCGGAGAATCCAGCGCCAGACGCGGCGTCTGCCACCAGCTTGAGGACGAACAAGGCCAGCCGAAGACTTCGCTGGCGAGAATGTCGCCTTCGGCGTCCACCATGGGTTCTTTGACTGCGATATTGTGGCAAGCGGCGACCTTGAGATTCGTCATCTCAAGCACGCCATCCCGAAACGCCTCAGCAGCGCCGCGGACATCGCCGGGCGCCTTGATGCGCAATGAAGAAATCAAATCCAAGCTTTGCATTGTCGCAGTCGTCCATTTTTGGATCGAGACCGACGCGTCTCCCTAGGGGCACCTTACGACGCTTCGACTCCAAGCTCAATCGCCGCCTAATCTTTTAGGCAGCCTGTCCGGCCAATGGACGCGGCTAATATGACAATCAGGGGATTAATCCGGACCGGTCCTAAATTATCGTCCAGCTTTCCTGGAGCCAACGTGCATTTTGACTTCGCCGACCACCAGGAAATGCTCAAAGCGACCATCGATCGCTTCGGCGAGGACCATTATGGTTTGTCTAAGCGAATCCGTTATCAACAAACGCCCAGCGGATTTTCCGAACAAAACTGGAAAATCCTGAGCGAACTGGGGCTCGTGGGTCTGCCGTTCGCGGAGCAATATGGCGGCCTCGACGCGTCAGCCAGTGATTTGATCGCCGCGTTCGAAGGCCTCGGCCGGCGTCTCGTCCTTGAACCCATCTCCGATTGCTCCATTTTGGCTGGCGGCGTTCTACAAGCAGGCGCGCACAATGCTGCCCAGCAGCAACTCTGTCAGGACGCGGCTGCCGGCGAAAAACGTGTTGTTCTGGCGCATTACGAACATGCCGGGCGCGGCAGTATAGCCTGGTGTCAGGCGCGGGCAGAACGCCTCCACAATGGCGGCTATCGCCTGAACGGCGTCAAATCCGCCGTGCCTTATGGCGCCGGCGCCGATGCGTTTCTGGTCACGGCGCACACCCCCGGCGAAGTGGCGGGCGCTCCAGGCATGGGCGTCTATGTGGTGAAGTCGGATCAAACCGGCCTTACCGCGAAAATTTGGCGCATGGTCGACGGCGCGCCGTGCGCCGAGCTTACATTCAACAATGTCGAAATATCTGCCGACGCAAAATTGAAAGGCGACGGTGGACTATTGATGCGCCCAATGGCCCGTTATTTTCTCTCGACCTCCGCCGAGGCCTTAGGGCTGATGGAAACTATGCTCGCCGCGACTTTGGAGCATTTACGCAACCGTCGGCAATTCGGCGCGCCCCTCTCTAGCTTTCAGGCGCTACAGCACCGCATGGCGGCGCAATACGCCGCCCTCGAACAATGCCGCTCTTTGATCTACTGGGCCGCAGCGGCCGATACGGACGATATGCAAACTTTTGCGCACCGCATTGCAGGGGCGCGGGCGTTCGTAGCAGAGGCCAGCGTGACGCTCGGGCACGAAGCAATCCAGATGCATGGCGGCATGGGCGTCACCGACGAACTGTTGGTTTCACACGCGCACCGCCGCGCCTTTGTTCTGTCGCGCTTTCCGTCAGACGCGAACACAGCATTGGACGCCTTTTGCCTTGGCGCCAAACATAACTGTCGCGCCGCTTAGCGTTCAATTCAGAACAAAGGATACTCGGGGCGAGCGCGGGTTTCAGTCCGCTGAAACTTTCGGCCCTGCTTTGGTCCAATCGAGCCCGCGCCGCAGCAGCGTGTAATAAACCGGCAGATCCCAGGCGCAACGATCGATCGTTGGCCACCAGTCCATCAGCGGCTGCAAATCATAATGGCCGCGGCAATGGCCGAGCGTCAGATACAAAACCGCGCCCTTGTCCAGGGGCCGGATGTAGAACACCGGATGCTGCGCCTTTTCCCATTGCTCGGCCGCGAAGCCATCGGCCGAGCCGCCAAACTCGCAATGCAAAAGGACTTCGAGCTTGGCATAGGTCTCCATCAGATAGAGTTCGTCGCTGGTTTCGAACGGCTCCACGCCTTCGACCAAGGGATGATCGGGCGCCGTCACCTCGACACGAAACGGCGCGATGGGCGGATGCGCGATGAACATCGAGCCGACCGTATTCATGTGGAGCGGGGCCCAGCGCGGTGAATCCACCAGACCATTGTCGAGCCAGCGCAAGATGGAATTGGTGCCATGCAGCGCAAACCAGCGCCCACCCGCCGCGACCCAAGCCCGCAGCGCTTCCTGGGCTTTCAGCGATGGCGTCACATCGCAGGTATAGGTCACCACCACGTCCGCCGCTTCGATCGCCGGAATGTTTTCGTAATCCTCGAACACCCGCACGCGAAAGCGTTGATCCTCGGCAAGCAGCTTCAGCAATTCCAAGCGC
>JBEVJO010000334.1:0-4441 GCA_040510175.1 Caulobacterales bacterium | reverse complement strand
TTATGAAGCGAACTATACCCGCTATGCAGATGACCTGACATTCTCAGGCGGGTCGCGCCTTTCGGCCAGAATTGACTCATTTCTTGATGTGGTGACCGTCATTGTTGAGGACGAAGGTTATTCTCTAAACGCTCAGAAAACCCGCGTAATGCGAAAATCGTCGCGCCAGCAGGTTACAGGAATCATCGTCAACGATTGGATCAATGTCGAACGCCGAACGTATGACGCCCTTAAAGCAACGCTATACAATTGCGTTAAACATGGGCCAAATTCACAGAGTCGTTCAAGTCATTCGAATTTTCGTGCGCATCTCGAGGGACGCATCAGTTGGATTGAGGCTCTGAATCCGAATAAAGGCGCTCGCTTGAGAACGCTCTTTGAAAAGATCAAATGGCCACAAGCAGACAGCTAAAGCCGATCCCGCAGCGCGTAATACAGCATCCCCGCCACATAAAGCGGTCCACGGAGCATCGGCCCGCCGGGAAACGGCGCCGGCTTAAAGCTCTCAAAAATATCCCAGCCCTTGGAATCGCCCGCGATGGAATCCGCCATCAGCTTGCCAGCTAGGGTCGTCATAATGACGCCCTGCCCGGAAAATCCGTGCGCGAAATAGGCCGAGCCCAAGCGCCCGCAATGCGGCAGCCGTGACATGGTGATGCTCGCCAGCCCGCCCCAGGCATATTCCACCGGCACCGCCGCCAATTGCGGAAAGGTCTTGAGGATTTGCGCTTTGGTGAAGGCAGCCATGTCGGCCGGCGGATTCGGCGTGTAGCGCTCGCCGCCGCCAAACAATAGACGTCCGTCCGCAGTCAGCCGGAAATAATTCAGCACGAATTTGCTATCGGCGATCGCGACGTCATTGGCGATAATCGCTTCAGGATTTTCCAAGGGTGGTGTAACGCCGATATAGGACGCGGCCGGCATGATGTGCCCGGCGATGCGCGGCTCCACCATGCCCAGAAAGGCGTCGCCTGCCAGGAAGCCGTAGCGCGCGGAGACCTCTCCCGCATCGGTGCGCGCGACAAAGCCATTCTGCGTTTCGATCGCTTGCACCACCGACTGCTCAAACAAGCGCGCGCCCTTGCGCCGCGCGATCTCCGCCAAGCCCAATGCGTAATTCAGCGGGTGCAAATGCCCCCCCTCAACGTCCAGCAATCCGCCGAAGGCCGTCGCCATGGGGGAAATCGCCTTGACCTCCTGCTGGCTCAGCATCCGGCAATGCGGATAGTCCATGATCTCCCGCAGCGCCGAAACTTCCTGCGCCATCCAGACCAGATCGGATTCTTTCGAGGCGGCGAGAACATGTCCGGTGGTCTTGAGGTCGCAGGCAATCTGATATTTTTCGATCAGATCGACGACCAGATCGCGCGCCTCGATGGCGACGCCGAACACCGCCTTCGCCCGTTCGCGGCCATACATTTTGACGAGTTCGTCGGCGCCTTTGCGCAAGCCCGGGATCATTTGCCCGCCATTGCGGCCCGACGCGCCCCAGCCGATCTTGCCGCCTTCGAGCAGTACAACAGAGAAGCCGCGCTCGACCAGAAACAGCGCGGCGGACAATCCGGTAAAGCCGCCGCCGACAACGCAGACATCACATTGCGCGGCGCCCGTTAGGCGCGGGGTCGGCGTAAAAGCATTGGCCGTCGCCGCATAATAAGAGCGCGGCATGCCCAAGGTGCCGTTAAAACTCACGCTAGACCTTCAACAAAAGGTGATCCCGCTCCCAGGAACTAATCACGCCTTCATAGGCGTCGAGTTCGAACGCCTTGATCAGATTGAACGTCTCGAAAAAGCTTGGGCCCATGATGTCTCGCACCGGGGCGCAGGCGTTGAAGCGATCCAGCGCCTCATCCAGCGTGCGCGGCAAGGTGCGCGCGCATTTGTAGGCGTCGCCCTCCACCATCGGCATGGGCTCCAATTTTTCCTCGACGCCCAGATAGCCGCAAATCAGCGCCACGGCATTGGCCAAATAGGGATTGGAATCCGCGCCGGGCAAGCGGTTTTCGATGCGCCGGTTCGCCGGATCAGAAATGGGGACGCGTAAGCCGCAAGAACGATTGTCGTTGCCCCATTGCACGTTAATCGGCGCCGAAAAATGCGGGCGCATACGGCGGAACGAATTGACGTTCGGCGCGAACAACGGCGTCACCTGCGGCAGATACTTCTGCAGGCCACCGACAAAATAGCGGAACGTGTCGCTCATCTCGCCTTTTTTGTTGGAGAAAATATTGGCGCCGTTTTTATCCAGCACCGACGTGTGCAAATGCATGGCGCTGCCCGGTTGATCTTCCATCGGCTTGGCCATGAACGTCGCGTAGACGCCATGCTTGAGCGCCACCTGGCGAACGATGCGTTTAAAGACGACCACTTGGTCGCACAGATGCACCGCTTCGCCGTGATTGAAATTGATCTCCAACTGCGCAGTGCCGGATTCGTGGATCATGGTGTCGATCTGCAAGCTCGCCTGTTCAGCATGCTCATAGATGTTCTCGATCAGATCTTCGTATTCGGTGATCGCTTCCAGCCCATAAGGCTGCGGCGAAGTTTCCGGACGACCCGAACGGCCCGCCGGCGGCAGCAGCGGAAAGTCCGGGTCTGTGTTCGTTTGCGTCAGATAGAATTCAAGCTCAGGCGCAACGATCGGCGTCCAGCCTTTATCGGCGTAAAGCTCCAACGCGCTTTGCAGAACGCGGCGCGGCGCCACCTCGAAGGGCTTGCCGTCGCTGTAATAGGCGTCGGCAAACACGAACGCGGTCGGCGTGCGGTAACCCGGCGCGATGCAGATGCTTTTGAAGTCCGGCTGCAAAACGACATCCGGATCGGACGTCGTCGTGAACTTGTTTTCCTCGTCCGGGTAATGGCCGGTGATGGCGACGATATAAACGCTCGACGGCACCCTCAACGAATTGTCGCGAATGCTGTTGAGAAATTTATTGGCGGGCAGAACCTTGCCGCGCACAACGCCGTTCATATCGGGAACTAAGCATTCGACCTCAGCGATCCGATTGTCTTTGATCCACTTTTCAAAATTTTCGTGCATGTCCCGCGCCGGTATCGCCAGGGGCGCACGTCGCCGCCGGAAAGCACCGGACCTCTTTTGTGATCACAGAATACTCGCTATAATCCCTAGTATGAGTCAAGGGCAGCCTGGGCGATAGCCCGAAAGGGTCATCATGCCGCCTTTGTATTTCTGCTTTCTGCGGGCGCGCACCTTTCGCTGAAAATGCGGGCGCAGCGTAAGCCGAAATGAAGGCGTAATCGTTTCGATCACGTTTCAAAGCGTGACAATGTGGGTCGCCTATTGCTTAAGAACCTAAAAACAGCGACGGTTTTCCAATGACGATGAAGACACATCCTAGCGCCGTCGCCCTCGAAGAGACCGAGGCGCCTGACCTGCCAGCGCGCGCGCTCGACGATTCAAGTGAATCCGAAGGCGAGATTCTGCACGCCAGCATATATCAGGAGCTTCGGCGCCGCCTCTTCACCGGCAAGATTACGCCAGGCTTAGGTCTTTCCACGCGCGTCCTCGCAACCGAATTGGGCGTCAGCCAAATGCCTGTGCGCGATGCCCTCAGCCGCCTCGCCGCTGACGGCGCCATTGAAATCCGCTCCAAGCGCCGCATCCAAGTGCCTGCCATGACCGCCGCGCGCTTCGACGACTTGCTGCAATGCCGTTTGCTGCTGGAGCCGCAAGCAGCACGCATGGCGATGCCCTTTATCGATTCCGCCCGGCTGGAGACTTTGAAAAAGGTCGACGCACAAATGGACGCCGCCATTCAATCCGGCGATGTCCATGGCTACATGGAAAACAATTTTGCGTTCCACTTCACCATGTATCGCGCGCTGGGCCGGCGCACGATGAACCAGCTCATTGAAACACTATGGCTGCAATTCGGACCGTATATGCGCGTGGTCTATGGCCGCTTCGGCACCTCCAACCTTGTCGACCAGCACGCCGTCGCCTTACGCGCCATCGAAACCGGTGACGGTGAGGCCCTGGAGCGCGCCATCGCTTCCGACATCGCGGACGGCATGGGTCTGATTGGCCGCAACGGCCTGGAACCCGCCTAAGCGCTAGAGCGCGCGCAATTCCGGCTCCGCCTCGTTCAGCGACTTTAACAAAATGCCGGTCAACTGATCCAGCTCCGCAATCGTAATGATGAGCGGCGGACAGCATACGATCGTGTCGCGGATCGCCCGCACCATCAGACCATTCTTGATGCAATGATCGCGCACGATCGGTCCCGCAACGCCTTCCTTGCCGGTGAAGCGTTTATTGGTGCCCTTCTCGGCCACCAATTCGATGGCGCCGATCAGGCCCGTGGTGCGCGATTCGCCGACCAAAGGATGCTTGGCCAGCTCAGCATATTTTTTGGCGAAGTAAGGCCCGGTTTCGTCTCGCGTGCGCTTCACCAAGTTTTCGCGCTCGATGATCTCGAGA
>JBEVJO010000333.1:0-11966 GCA_040510175.1 Caulobacterales bacterium | reverse complement strand
ATCCGGTGCTGACGGAAAATCTCACGGGTCTGGCGCGCCTGGTGCGCTCCGCAGTCGTCCCAGCGATGGAGAATGTCACGCTCTGGCATGAGCGCGACATCAGCCATTCCTCGGTCGAGCGCGGCATCGGCCCGGACGCCACCATCCATCTGGACTTCGCGCTGAACCGTCTCGCCGGCGTGGTCGAGGAATTGCTGATTTATCAGGAAAACATGCGGCGCAATCTCGATGCGCTCGGCGGCCTCGTCCATTCGCAGCGCGTGCTGCTGGCCCTCACCCAAGCCGGCCTGTCGCGCGAGGAGTCCTATGCGCTGGTCCAGCGCAACGCCATGAAGGTCTGGGCCAGCGCCCCGCCCCGCGACGGCCTGTTCTTGAAATTCCTGCTACAGGAACCAGATGTGACGGGCCGCCTGTCGAAGGAACAGATCGAGGCCTGTTTCGATCTCTCCTATCACCACAAGCACGTGGACTACGTGTTCAAGCGTGTCTTTGGAGACTGAACTACAACAAGAAAAAAGCACGATAGCGCCCGACGGGAGGTTGGCATGATCAAGATGGTTGTCGAAGTATGGAAGCGCCCGGACATGACCGACGAACAATTCTCCCGGCGCTGGCTGGTCGAGCACGGGGCGCTGGTGAAGAAGCACGCCAAGGCCATGGGCTTCGTAAAATATATCCAAAGCCATAAAGTCCCGTCGCCAGCAATCGACGCTTTCGCCGAAGGCCGCGGCTGGAAACAGGCGCCCGATGGCCTCACGGAAGTGTGGTGGGAAAGCATGGACTCGATGAACGCCGCCATGGGATCGCCCGCAGGTCAGGCAGCCAGCGCCGCACTTGAAATCGACGAAAAGGAATTCGTTGATGCGCGCAAGCTCAGCGCATTCTTGGCCGTCGAGGAGGTCATTTTTGATTTCGCTTCTAGCTAAGCCGGTCACCGGCGGTCAGGCATGAGACTCTCCGTCCTTGATCAGGCGCCGATCTGCGAAGGCATGGCGCCGCCACAGGCGCTTCTCAATTCCATCGACCTCGCCAAATTGGCCGATCAGCTTGGCTTTGATCGCTATTGGGTGGCGGAGCATCACGGCATGCCGTCGGTGGCGTCGCCCGCCCCCGAAGTGCTGCTGGCGCGCATCGGCGCCGAGACCAAAGGCATCCGCATCGGCTCAGGCGGTGTGATGCTGCCGCATTACGCGCCGCTGAAAGTGGTCGAGCAGTTCGCGATGCTGGAAGCAATGTATCCCGGCCGCATCGACCTCGGACTGGGCCGGGCGCCGGGCGGCTCGCAATTGGAAGCCTTGGCGCTGATGCGCCGCCGCGAGCAAGGCTATCAGGCTGACGACTTCGTGCAGCAATTCGCCGAATTGCGCGCCTTCATGACCAAGAGCTTTCCGAGCGACCATTATTTTCGCCGCATCAACATCTCGCCCGCCACGCCCGGCAATCCGGAAGTGTGGCTGTTGGGGTCGAGCATGTGGAGTTCACAGGCGGCAGCGCAGTGGGGTCTGCCCTTCGCCTTCGCGCATTTCTTCGGCGGCAATGTTACGCGTGAAGCGTTCGAACATTATCGCAGCGCCTACAAGCCCAGCGACACGGCGCCGGAACCGCATTCCATGATGGCGATCGGCGTCATCTGCGCGGACACGGACGAGGAAGCGGCTTATCTAACGAGTTCAGTGCAAGTGCTGTTCAGCCGCCTGACCCGCGGTAACCTGTCGCCAATCCCGAGCCCCGAAACAGCTTTGGCCGAAATCAAATCGGGCCTTTCGCCTGTCGCCGAGACTCCGACCGAATTTCCCCGCTTCGTGCATGGGACGCCGGATAAGGTTAAGGCGCAGCTTGAAGAAATCGCCGAAAGCCTGAAGGTGGACGAGGTCATCGCCATCACCATTGTTCATGACCACAAGGCCCGGCGGCGCTCTTACCAGAAGCTCGCCGAAGTCTTTGGGCTTACGCCACGCTATTAGGCGCTTCTGTGCTTTGAAAGCGCGCGCAATCGCCCTTTAATGGCGGTCCCGGACAGCGGGCGCATATTGGCGAGCAAAACATGAAACATGGTCTAGCGGCGCTTGCGGCGACCCTCTTGATGGTTTTGGCCGGTTGCGATCAAAAGCCCGCCGAAAGCGGCACTGATCTCGAAATACCGGCGCCGACGGCGGCTGACCTCGCCGCAAACGGCACCCTGGGTGATTGGGAGCGCGCGTCCAGCGATGAAAAGTCGGCATTTTTGGAAGCCGCCGCCAACGCGCACGCGGACGAAATTCTAAAAGCGGCGCCATCGACCAGCGCCGAAGACGCGCTAACAGCCTCGATCATCCAATTTCGGGAGTGCATGGACGCCTTCGTTTTTGCCGGCGTTGATGACAAAGCCATGCCGCTTTCGTCTATGCTAAACCAGTGCGAAACGGGCTTTAGCGCAACCGACCCAAGCACGTTGCTTGATCGTGTGTACCGCGCCAAGAGGGCGATGGACGCCGGCGCACAACCGGCAGGACCGGCCCCTGCGAGCGCGGAGCCAGCGCCGGATCCGGCCAAGAAAATCGTCAAAGCAGAAACCTATTACCCGCCACCGGATTTCGGCGAGTAAAGCCGCCCCGAACTTCGCCTCTCCCTATCCGGACTTTAATCAAAAACCGCCTTTGACCCCTTGCCCAAAAGCGCGTCCGGGTGTGTCATTGGTCCAGGGCCTGCACTGGCCTCACCACGCGCGGCATGCCGCGAGGCGTCCGCGCCAGATCGTGATCGTTTTTGGCGGTCACAGCCAAAAACGCGAATTGCGATCTCAACAAACAGAGCATGCACCAACATGCTCTTTGCGGAGGACGTTCGATGGCTGCACGCTCAAAAAGCGCAGCGCGGGTGATCGCGCTGGTTGGCCCCTCGGGTGGGGGTAAAACGATCTTAATGCAAAGCTTGAAGAAGGCCGCAGAGGTCTTTGAAGCGCCGGGAAAACAAGCGGGCGTGATCGAGCTTCGGCAAAGCGGCCCTTCAACCGAAGTTGGCCTTACGGCATTCGATTTCATGGGCGAGCGCTTCGCGCTTTTGGACCTGCCCGGCTCCCTCGAATTCATCGCCGAAACCGATTACGCGCTGCCCGCCGCCGATCTGGCTTTGGTGGTCGCCGACCCCGATCCGTCGAAAGCGCATTTGCTGCAGCCTTACTTGCGCGAGCTCGAACGTCTCAATGTGCCGCACGCGATTTTCGTCAATAAGATCGACACCGCCTATTCCAATGTGAATGAGGTTCTTGAGGCTCTGCAGCCTTATAGCGCCTCTCCGCTGGTGGCGCGGCAGATCCCGATCTTCAAGGGCGAAGTGCCCAGCGGCTTTGTCGATCTGGCGCTGGAGCGCGCCTACGAATACCAGTCCGGCGCGGCCTCGCGGCAGGTCAACATCCCCTCCAGTCTCGCTGCGCAGGAAACCGACGCGCGCTTCCATATGCTGGAGCAGATCGCCAATTTCGACGACGCGCTGTTGGAGACGCTACTGAACGACGAAGCGCCGTCACAGGATTGCATCATGGGCGATCTCGCACGCGAATTGCAGGACGCTTTGATCGTGCCGGTGTTCTTTGGTTCGGCGACGCAAACCTTCGGCCTGCGCCGTCTGTTGAAAGCGTTGCGTCACGAAGCGCCGCAGCCGGACAAAGCGGCCGCGCGCCTCGGCGTCACGGCGCCGGGCGCTTATGTGTTCAAAGTCAGCCACGCCGGTCAGGCCGGAAAGCTGTCTTATGCCCGCGTCCTGAACGGCCGCTTGACGGACGGCGGCGAAATTCATTTGCCGGGCGGCGCCGCGACCAAAGTGAATGGTCTGATGGGCCTGAACGGCAATCAATTTGCGCGTACAGAGGCTGGCGAACTCGGGCAGATCGTCGGCATCGGCAAAATCGATGCGCTGCAATCCGGCGAGACAATCGGCCTCAACGGCAATCCGCTGGCCAAGAAAAGCGCGATCCCGCCCCGTCACAGCGTCTATGCGCTCGCCATCGCGGCGGCGGATCACAAAGACGATGTGCGTTTGTCTTCCGCGCTCAACAAATTGCTGGAGGAAGATCGCGGCCTGCATGTGGATCATCTGCAGGATACGCATGAGACGCTGCTCAGCGGCCAAGGCGACACGCATCTGAAAGTGAATCTGGAGCGATTGAAGCGCCGCTATAATCTCGACGTATCGGCGCGCCGTCCAGCGACGGGCTACAAGGAAAGCATCCGCAAAGCGGTGACGCAGCGCGGCCGTCATAAGAAACAAACCGGCGGGCACGGCCAGTTCGGCGATGTGCTGTTGGAAATCCATCCCAGCCCGCGCGGCGACGGCTTCACCTTTGGCGACCGCATCACCGGCGGCGTCGTGCCCAAGCAATGGATACCGGCGGTGGAACAAGGCGCGCGCGATGCGCTGGTCAAAGGACCGCTTGGCTTTCCGGTGATTGATGTCGCCGTCACGCTGATCGATGGCTCCTTCCACAGCGTGGATTCTTCCGAACAAAGCTTCCGCTCCGCCGGCAGGCTCGGCGTCAGCGAAGCGCTGGAAAAATGCGAATCCTATCTGTTGGAGCCGGTCGAAAAGCTGGTGGTGCTGGCGCCGTCCTCTGCGACGCCGCGCATCAATTCAACGGCCTCGGCCAAGCATGGTCAGATCCTCGGCTTTGAACCGCGCGAGGGCTGGACCGAATGGGATCGCATCGAGCTTTATCTGCCGCACGCCGAGCGGCAGGATTTCATCATCGAATTGCGTGCGCTCACCCAAGGCATGGGCACTTTCGAGTCCACATTCGACCATATGAGCGACCTTACCGGTCGCCGCGCCGACGACGTTGCGAAAGCGGCGCGATCAGCGGCTTAGAGACGTCCGCGGGGCGTTGTAAGAAGCGTTGTCATCGTGATTTTTCTCTTTCCCCTCCCCGCGCGGGAGGGGAAAGTATGCCAACAGCCAATAACCGTTGGGAGGAGAGATCATGAACGACGCGCCGGAGCGGACACTACCCAGCGATCAGATGCAGTGCTGGTACAACGACACTGACTATGCGCCCGAGGCGCGTTGGCGCACCTTCGATCCCAAGCGTGCGGCGCTGGTTCTGGTCGACCTCATCAATTGGCAGGCGGACCCGCAGGGCGCGTCTCTGATGGCGGTGCGCGAATCCGGCGCTGAGGAAAAGGTTGACTATATCACCCGGCGCTGCGCCGATCTGCTCATCCCAAAACTGAAGCAGGTCATGTCGGCCGCGCGCAAAGCCGGCGTGCAGGTCATTCATTCCAGGCTTGTCAGCCGACATCCGGATTACGCCGACATCGTGCCGGGCTTTCGTCCCTATATGCGCGCCGCCGGCGCCATGGAGGGCTCCTGGGGTGCGCAAGTGCTCCCGCAATTGGGCGAAGAACCCGGCGATATTTCCGTAATCAAAACTGGCTCGGGCGCGTTTGGCGGCTCGGAACTGGATTTCGTGCTGCGCCGGATGAACATCCGCACGATTTTATATGCCGGCGTTTTGACCAATGCTTGTGTGATGCTGTCCGCCACCGCTGGCTTTGACCTCGGCTATCGGCAATATTTGATTTCGGATTGTACGGCCGCGCTGAGCGACGAAGATCAGGCCGACACCGAACGCCTGTTGAACAACTACATCGCCGAGGTTGTGACGGCAGACGACGTGTTGTCGGTTTTGCGAATGCGCGAAAGCATCTGAATAGATATGGTTCGTTAGCGTGGTTGACGCAATTTATGACTCCATCGGCGAAGGCTATGCGCTCAGGCGCAGGACCGACCCGCAGATCGCCGCGCACCTTCGGGCCGCACTTGGAGATGTCTCGTCCGTCATCAATATCGGTGCGGGCGCAGGCTCCTATGAACCCGACGACCGGACGGTTCTGGCAATAGAGCCTTCCGGCGAGATGATCCGTCAACGGCCAGTTGGCGCCGCACACTGCATACAAGCCACCGCCGAAGATCTGCCCGTCGCGGATCAATCCTTTGACGCGGCGATGGCCGTCTTGACCATCCATCACTGGCGGGATTGGCGCAGAGGCCTGCAGGAAATGCAGCGCGTTGCGAAATCAAAAATGCTTTTGCTGACATATGACCCGGACGGCCCCGGCTTTTGGCTGACGCACGATTACTTTCCGGAGATTAAGCAAATCGATCACGCAAGCATGCCGTCGTTGAATGCGATCGCCGGCGCGCTTGGCGGCTTCCAGCAATCGCCGGTGTGCATCCCATTCGATTGCACCGACGGCTTCCTAGGAGCCTATTGGCGCCGGCCAGCGGCGTATCTCGACCCAAGCGTGCGGAAGTCTATTTCGTGCTTCAGCCGCTTCGACGCGGCCCCTGGCTTGCGGCGATTGCAGAACGATCTTGGGAGCGGCGCCTGGGCCAACCGAAACGCTGCGCTGTTGGCGCTAAGCGAACTCGATATCGGCTATCGACTCCTGCGCTGGACGCTGTAAGCGCCGTCGGGCGCGCTGCGCGTGACGCTGGACGATGCGGGCGGCATTGCCGGCGTGCATGGCGACCGCGAGGATTCCGTCTCCAACGGCTATGCCTTTTTCAAGGGGGGCATGCGCCGAGCATCGAGCGGCTCGAACCCACTGATCTCTCACACCACCAGCGGCATCATCGACGTCGATCCGGCCAAGCGCCTAAACTAAGCTGGCTCCGGGCCGCGTTTGATCGACAGCACGCCAGTCCGCGACACCTCGACCAGGCCCAGCGGCCGCATCAGTTCAATAAGCGCGTCGATCTTTTCCGATGCGCCCGTGATTTCAAAAATGAAGCTTTCGGTCGTGGTGTCGATCACCTTGGCCCGGAAGATATCGGAGACGCGCAAGGCCTCGACGCGTTTTTCCCCGGCGCCCTTCACTTTCAGCAAAGCCAGCTCGCGCTGAACGCCCAAAGGCTCCTTCGTGACGTCCATGATCTTGCGCACGGAGACCAGACGCTCCAGCTGCGCCTTGATCTGTTCCAGGATTTGCTCGGTGCCCGAGGTCACGATGGTGATGCGCGAGGAGTGCGCGGCGCGGTCGGTTTCGGCGACCGTCAGGCTTTCGATATTATAGCCGCGCGCAGAAAATAGGCCGACCACGCGCGCCAGCACGCCGGGCTCGTTCTCGACGATGCACGCAATGGTGCGCTTTTCGATGGGTTGTTCCAGCCGTTCCGGCAACGCTCACTCCACTTTCAATCTGGGCCGCCCCTTGGCCGCCCAGATCAGGCGGCGGCCGGCGGCGCTTGGCGCGGTTCCGCCCGGCGGCGCGCCTGACTAGCGCGCTCGGCCTTGCGGTTCTCAGGATCAGTCAAAGCCGCACGGCGGCGGCGCAGATCGATCCCGCCATACACTTCTTCCACGAAAAGCTTGCGATGTTCAAATAGTCGCTGCGCGGCGGCGGCCACGCCCGGCCCTTTGTCCTGCGCTTCGACATTGCGCAGAGTCAGATAGGCCTGAAACAAGGCCTCCATGGCGTCCTGTTTGTGGCCCGGTCCGGCCGAGGCCCGGCGATTGGCGTAACGATCCGTGTCCGCGTTGGGATAGAATAGCTGGCCCCGGTCCAGCAAAGCCGACAGCGCCGTCACCGCATCGCTTTGGCGATGGTGGAACTCGTCCGGTTTGAACAATTCATTCTTCTGCGCACACAGGCGTTCGGCGTCGGCGAGCACATTGATCGCCTCTTCCGACCAGCGCAGCATATTGGCGTCACGTTCGGACGCGATGCGCGCTTTCTGCTCGGCAGAGAAACGCCGCAGCAGCGCCCAGTTGAAGGTCAGGCTCAGCAACGCTACCAGGGCAGCGCCGAGTGCGATCCCTGTTGAGCCTTGCTGAAACGCCAACACGCCATCACCGAATTCGGTCAGCATCCATGCCCTCCGCATCCCCACACCGCCTTGCGCGGCGAATCCGAACGCGACTGATTTAAGGTTGTGTCGCCGAGCCCGCTTCCCCTGGCAAGCGCCGCCAAGGCGTTTGTGGTCCTTGCTGGCCACCAAGCGCGACATTTGTGTTTATTACCGGCGAAGCCGCGCGCTTTTCACAACGCGAGCCGGCCCGAAAGCCAGAAATCAGGCATCGAGGCGTGTTGAAAACACCATAGCGCGCGGTGATTCGCAGCGAGAAATCGCCTTCACAGCGAATCACCAATTTCCCGCCCCAATCGCTCTTAAGGTTAAGCGGCATAAACCTTTGGCGCCGCGCTTGCAGAGTTACCGGCGACTTAACGTTTTAACGAACCCGGCTAACCGCAGAGCGAAAAAATACCATGCAAACCGCAATCTCCCCGGCCGCCATTGGCCGTGACTTGCTTAACCGCGCGCGTCAAATTCTGATCAGCGCGCGCCAAATCGGCACAGATGCGATGCACGCGGCCCTGCCCCGCCTGTTCGACGCCATCTTGTTCGTGATAGCGATCCCGCGCCGGCTTCGGTTCGCCTTTACAGACTACGCTGCAACGAAGCAGGCCCAGCCATTAGCGCCGGCCGCGCAAGCAATGCCGGCCGCAGATTATACGCCCGCTCAGGCCGCCCCGGTTCAACCCGCGCCCGTTTACGCCGCAGCGCCGCAAGCTGCGCCCGCCATCGTGTTCACGCCCGAAGCCAAGGGCATCGTGGCGTTGTCCCGCGAGAATCCGAAGCTCGCGATTATCATCGCCTGCCTGATCATGGGCGCGGTGCAAGCGGGCATCTTCGCCCTCACCGTCTTCATGCTGCGCGACGCCGGCTATTCGTCGGGCTGGGGCGACGCCACCAAATATTACATCAATTGCGAAAGCTCGGCCGCCCAACAGAAATGGGGCCAGTAGCCGCTTAACTCGCTTCTCTCCAAAGAAGACTGCGACCTTCGACGGGTCCGGGCCTATGTCCGGGCCCGTTTTTTTGTGCGCGGCGGCTAGTACTTATCCGGCACATACATCTCGCGCGAAATTGGGGCGCGGTAATAGTCCGGATTGCGCACACGTTTGGGCAGCTTCACCGGCGCCCGCGCCACCTCGTCATAGGGAACCTGGGTTAGAAGGTGCGCGATGCAGTTCAGGCGCGCACGCTTCTTGTCGACCGCCTCTACCAGCCACCACGGCGCCTCGGCGATATGCGTGCGCTCCAGCATCGCTTCCTTCGCCTTGGTGTAAGCTTCCCAGCGGGCGCGGGATTCCACATCCATGGGCGAGAGCTTCCATTGCTTCATCGGATCTTCGATGCGCATGCGGAAGCGGAACTCTTGCTCTTCGTCGGTGATCGAGAACCAGTACTTCACAAGGATAATACCGGAGCGCACCAGCATGCGCTCGAACTCGGGCACCGAGCGGAAGAACTCTTCGTATTCCGCGTCGGTGCAAAAGCCCATGACGCGCTCGACGCCCGCGCGATTGTACCAGGACCGGTCAAACAAAACGATCTCGCCGGCCGCTGGCAGATGCGCGACATAGCGGTGGAAATACCATTGCGTCCGTTCGCGTTCGTTCGGCGCCGGCAGAGCGGCGACGCGGCAGATCCGTGGATTGAGTCGTTGCGTGATGCGTTTGATCGCGCCGCCCTTGCCGGCGGAATCGCGCCCCTCGAAGAGCACCACGACGCGCAATTTGTTGACCTGCACCCAATCTTGCAGTTTCACCAACTCGCGCTGCAGCCGGAACAGTTCTTTGAAATATAGCGCGCGTTCGATGCCGTCCTGGGCCGGTGCGTCGGCGCCGTCCGCCAGCAATTGCGCGAGCCGATCGTCGTCCAGCTCCATCTCCAGCTCTTCGTCGAAACTGTCGAGGAGATCGGCTTGCACGCGCGCTTGCAGCGCCTTCGCGGCGCTGTCGCCTACCGGCTTGGCTTTGGGCTTCGCAGGCGTTTTGGGCGCAGCACTTTTGCTTGGCGTGGTTTTCTTCTGCGTTGCGGCCATTGCTGCCCCCGGCTGACTCTCAACCGGTTAAAGCGGTCTTATGCAACAGAACCGTGACAGCCGCCTGTCGGCAGCCCTCTTATTTGACGATAGAGACCCGGATTTTCAACGGCGGACGCTCGCCCTCCAGCGGCACGCTGTGCCGCTCGGTCGAGGTGAACATGAGTTTGTCGCCGTTCAGTATTTGCGCCCGCACCGCCACTTGCGACTGCGCGTTCAGCTTTTCCGGCGGCACATTGAGCGTGAAGGCGAACGGCGGGCCGTTGGTCGCTGGCATGTCTAATGTCGCGAGTTGCTTCGCCGCAGCGTCCGCCATCGCAACATCCTCGGCCGTTATGCGCAGCACGGCGTTCGGCGGCAGGGCGATTTTTTCCAGAAAGAAGACCGAGCCCGTCACTTCCAGCGGCGCCAAAGCGGCGGCGCTGGCGTCAAGCCGGCGCAGGATCAATTGCGTCGGCGATGGCCCCGTGAGCACGAGGGATTTATCGGGCCCGACAGCCGCTGCGATCACGGCGTCCAGAGAGGCCAGCACCCGCGTTTCCTGCTGGTTCAGCGCCTCGGCGACGCAAGCGCGCTTGGTGCTGGCCAACGGACCGATATCGATGATGCCCTTATCGCGTGTGTAGCCGCCCATGAAATTGTTGCAGCCGGCGAAGCCCGCGACCTTTCCGTCCTCGGAAAACTTCACTTCCAAGCGTGTGGAATCGATGACGCCGCCGCCGTCGACGTCCTCGATGCGCCAATCGCCGAGGATGGAAATGTCGGGTTCCTTCGCCGCGCTTGCGCATGCGGCCGTCAAGCAGGCCGCAAAAATCCATGACAATTTCATCGACGGCTCCTCGTGGACTAATCGAGCATTGAAACCGATCAGTGGACGGTTTGGATGTCCGTGATCTCGGCCAGCTGCATACCGGCGCAAACGATCTGGACGGCGGTATATTTTTCCGCGATCGCAGGGCCGTCATAACGGACGGTTTCAGTGGAGAGCGCTTGCATCACCTGACCGGTGGGCGGCGTTAGCTCAAGGATCAAGTGCTGGGTCGGAATGGCGCTGCGGTCGGCGCGGCCTTCCTTCAGCGCAATCGTAAAGCCAGGCGTCGGCAAGACGATCTCGCCGGTGACGCGCAAAGACGGCTTGGCGTTCACGCCGGGCATTTTGTCGATGAAGGCCTGCCAGTTTTTATTTTCAATGACGGCGCATTTTGCTTCGGCCACGGGTTGCTCCGGCGCAGCGGCCAGAGGCGGCGGCGCTGTTTCATCGGGTTTTGGAGATTCACATGCGCCCAAGCAGGCTGCAAACATGATCAGAGCAATAGTTTGAAACTTCATGGCGCACCCCGTTCGTTTCCTGCCCGCACTCTAGGCCAGAAACTGAAGCGCCGTAAGCCTCGCTTTGTTCCGTTCGTCGATGCAAAAAGGCGGACACAGTGCGCCCGCCTTTCATAATCAAACCAGCATTTTGCCTTCTTCGCTGATCACCGCGCTTGCACCGCCGCCATCAGCCAAGATCATTTCGTTGTGCGGCTTGCCCGACGGGATCATCGGGAAACAATTCTCTAATTTTTCCACGCGGCAATCGAGCACGGTCGGCCGATCCGTGACCGCCAGCATTTCAGCGATCTTCGCGTCTAGCTCCGACGGATGCTCGGCGCGCAAACCGACGCCGCCATAGGCCTCCGTCAGCTTGACAAAATCCGGCAGAGAATCCGAATAGGAATGCGAATAGCGCTCGCCATGCAGCAATTGCTGCCATTGGCGCACCATGCCCATCCATTCATTGTTCAGGATGAAGACCTTGATCGGCAGGCGGAATTGCACCGCCGTCGATAATTCCTGCAAAGACATCTGCACCGAGGCCTCGCCCGCAATGTCGATGACCAAGGAGTTCGGCCGCGCGCATTGAGCGCCGACAGCAGCCGGCAAGCCAAAACCCATCGTGCCCAGGCCGCCAGAGGTGATCCAATGATTGGGTTTTTCAAAATTGAAGAATTGCGCCGCCCACATCTGATGCTGCCCAACTTCGGTCGTGATATAGACGTCGCGATCCTTGGTCGCCTCATACAGACGCTGCACCGCGTATTGTGGTTTGATGACCGTGTCCGAC
>JBEVJO010000332.1:0-16960 GCA_040510175.1 Caulobacterales bacterium | reverse complement strand
TCGCTGCTGGAGTACGACAAAAATACGCGGCTTACCCGGCGCAGTTTCTCGCGGCTGTCGAGCTTGGATGCGGCGCCGGATTTTTTCGGCGGAATGAGCGGACGCACGAAGGTGATGGCGCCGATCTGTGCGTCGTCCGCCAGAATGCGGATATTGAAAAACGCCTGCGCCACCGCCGGATCGAGCGACGGCTCGACCGGAAAGTTGAAATCCAGGGGCGCGCCATTCCATTCCGCCTCAAGGCGCATGTCCTCGATCAGGGCGCCGCGCGCGTCGATCACGGCCGCGATCCTGGTTCCACGTTCGATCTGGCCCAGCGCCTGCGCGCCTCCCGCGCTCTGGGTGCGGGCGTCGGCCGCCTTGGCCGCTTTGGCCGCCCGGCCGCGATCCTTGGGCTGGAAAATCGCGACGCGGATCAGTTCCGTTGTGCCGCGCCGCAACTTTTTCGGCGCGAAGGCCATGGAATCGACTTTGTCCAGTTTAGCTGGAGCGGCGGCCTTTTGGGTTGGCGCCGTCGCGGGGGCGCCGCGCGTCTGCAGCCCGCTCGGCGGGCTCATCGGCGCCGGCGCCGGAACTGGATTTCGCAATAGTTCCTCAAAAGGATCATATCTGCGCCCGGCCCCGCCGACTCGCACCGGACCATCCGCCGCGCCAATGCCTTCCACGCGGCGGCGGGGTTCGCTGGCGCCGACTTCACCGCCGCCGATGTCCCTTGGGCTCGAAGGCGCGGGCGTCGGACGCGGCTGCCGAAGCACCGCTTCCTCAAGGGCCTTACGCCGCTCTTCCTGCTGGCGAAGGAAATCGGCCATCGCCTGTTCGTGGCGCTTGATGTGGTCGGCGATTATCGCCGCGTCGCCGCCTGGCGCGGAAAATTGGGCCTCGACGAAGCTGGCGAATTTTTCCTTCGCCTCGGGATCAAACACCGCGAAAACAAAGCGGCCGGTCTGATCCTTGTCCAGCGGCACGGCGCGCCAGATCACATTGTTTAAAATAGTGTCGCGCGCCGCCCCTTTGGTGAGACAAAGCACCACGAAGGCGCCAGCCGGCCAGAGTGCGCTTATGCTGCGCCATCCGTCTTCATTCCATTTTTCGGAGACATCCAGCGCCGAGCCTGTGATCCCAAGCGCTTCCAGCTCCGCCGCAAGCGCAGCGGCTTGGCTATGCCCCCCCGGCGGCGCGATGACGATGACAAACGGCATGGCTTCCCCTCCTGCGCGCTGGCGACCTTCTACCATGCGGAGACGCAGCGGCGATACTGGGCGCGGCGCTCCCGCTTTGACGCGGATTGCGGCACGCCGCCGAAAATCCGCCTGGAATTCACGCCATCGCATAAACGCAGCGGACGAAATGTATCCGTCATGGAACGGGACTAAGCATCCCAGGTTAGCGTGACGTCTGGGAGAGATTCTCCCGTCGGCCCAAAATGAAAGATCATAATGGCGGACGGCTCTACATTTTCACGCGCCGTGGGGCGCTGCCCATTTTGCAGCGGCGATCTTGCCTTGCGCAAAACGCCCGGCTTCGATGGAAGACGCCCATATCTTTATTGCGCCGCCGATCAAGCGGCGTGGCTCATAGAGACGGCCACGCCGGAAATGCTGGCCCCTGCGTCGCGCCTAGACGACCGCGCCGAACAGCTTGCCCACGCCGGCGGTCAGCGCCATCGCAACCGCGCCCCAGAAGGTCACGCGGACGACGGCCTTCATCATGCGCGCCCCGCCCGCGCGCGCGCCCACCGCGCCTAGCACAGCCAAAAACGCCAAGGACGCCAGAGACACAGCGACGATCAGCGATTGCAACGGCGCGACCAGCGTCACAATGAGCGGCAAGATCGCGCCTGTCGCAAAGGTCGCCGCCGACGTCAGCGCCGCCTGGATCGGGCGCGCGGCCGTCAGATCGGAAATGTTCAACTCATCGCGGGCGTGCGCGGCCAAAGCATCCTTGGCCATCATCTGGGCGGCGACTTGGCTCGCCAGGACCGGCTCCACGCCCCGCCCGACATAGATCTGGGTCAGCTCTTTCAGCTCCGCCGCGGGTTCGGTTTCCAGTTCGATGCGTTCGCGCTTGAGATCGGCTTTTTCCGTATCGGATTGCGAACTGACCGAGACATATTCGCCCGCCGCCATCGACATGGCGCCCGCAACAAGCGCCGCCGTGCCCGCGACCAGAATTTCGCCGCGCGCCGCGCCGGCCGCCGCGACGCCGGCGATCAGGCTGGCAGTGGAGACGATGCCGTCATTGGCGCCCAACACGGCCGCGCGGAGCCAGCCGATTCGCGCAATGGCATGGCGTTCAGTGTGGACGCGCAAACGGCTCATCAATTTTCCCCCAAGCGTCGCTCTGGAACGCCGTTCGGTCATACACGGCGGCGCAATTCTGAAAAACCCAATTGCGTCAGATATTGCTCTACTCAGTCCGAAAGGCGATGCTAGGCAAAGAAACCAGCCAATAAATCACGGCGGAGAGAGGAAACGGACATGGGCAAACTAGACGGCAGAGTAGCGATCATCACTGGCGCCAGCCGCGGTCAAGGCGAAGCGACAGCGCGTATTTTCGCCGCGGAAGGCGCCCGGGTCGTCGTCGCGGACGTTCTGCAAGACGAAGGAACCACAGTCGCGGCCTCTCTGGGTAAGCAAGCGATCTTCCAAAAACTCGACGTCTCGAATGAAAGCGATTGGGCGGGCGCCGCAAAGGCTGCGTTGGACTCCTGGGGCCGGATCGACATCCTGATCAACAACGCCGCCATCGTGCATGCCCAGACCATTACGGAGACCACGCTCGCCGATTGGCAAAGAGTGATCGGCATTAATTTGACCGGCGCCTGGCTCGGCATCAAAACCACAGCGCCGGAAATGGAAAAAAACAGCGCCGGCGCCATCGTCAATATTTCCTCGATGGCCGGCCTTTACGGCATGAACGGGCTGGCGGCGTACCAGTCCAGCAAATGGGGGCTTCGCGGTCTCACAAAAGCGGCGGCGATGGAGCTTGGGCCGCGCGGCATTCGCGTCAACGCGATCTTTCCGGGCGGCGTCAACACGCCGATGGGCAATCTCGGCAACGAGCCTGTTGCTGATCTCGCCAAATATTTCGTCAACCAGCCAATCGCGCGCATCGGCGAACCCGAGGAAATTGCCAGAGCCAGTCTTTTCCTGGTCAGCGACGATTCATCTTATATCCACGGCGCCGAGTTGGCGGTCGATGGCGGCCGCACAACCGGCGAATACGATTCGCATCTGCCGGGATTTCCAAAGCGGTGATAGCAACGGCGCTCTGCAGCCGGCGCCGCATGGCCTTTACGCTCACCAGACTTCCGTCGGGCTCTGCGCCACGAGCGGCCGGTGATAGGAAAGATCGTCTTTGCTCCAGAGGCCTTTTGGATAGCCTCTGAAGCCTTCATTCTTCAGTAACGAAGCGTCGCCGCTCATCATTACATCATTGATCGTGCGACGGATCAAAATCCTCCAAACGCCGTCGCGCTTTTCCAGCTGATCCACATAGCGCGCACTGACATAGATTGCCGTCGTCTCGTCCGGCGTAAGCAGGCAAGCGATCACATAGCTTTCGGCATAGGCTACATCGCCATCGATCTCACAGGTGTGGGTCGTAATATTGTGCGTATGAAGGCTGAAACGCTCGGCGTGCGCGGCGTTCGCCCAAGCAGCGTATTTCGGGCCCAGATTGAGCACCGGCCCATGCTCGTCGACGCCGTCTTCGTGATACGCCCCTGTCAGCAGGTCGCTATCATGGCGGTCGTGTCCTCTGGCATGCGCACTGATGCAGTCCAGAATCGCCAAGCGGTCTTTCAAATATTGAACATCGCGCGCCAATGCGTGCAGATCGATGTCAGACATGCCGGTCTCCCTGGGCTGAGCGGCTTTCTTGCTGAAGCCGGACTTGCAGCAGAGGCTGGCATGGCGTCACAGTCCCGCCAAGCGTAATCTGCCCTAAACAGCAATCGGCGCCTTGATGGCGGCGTGGGATTGATAGCCCTCGACCTGGATGTCTGCGTATTTGAAATCGAAGATGTTCCGCACGTCGGGGTTCAGGCGCAGGCGCGGCAAGGGCAGCGGCTTGCGCTCCAATTGTTCGCGCGCCTGATCCAGATGGTTCAGATACAAATGTGCGTCGCCGATCGTGTGCACGAATTCGCCCGGCTCAAGGTCTGTCACCTGCGCAATCATCTGCACCAGCAACGCGTAAGAGGCGATGTTGAACGGCACACCCAAAAACACGTCGGCCGATCGCTGGTAGAGCTGACAGGACAGCGCGCCTTCGCTGACATAAAACTGGAACAGACAATGGCAGGGCGGCAGCGCCATTTGGTCCACGTCCGCCGGGTTCCAGGCCGACACGATCAAGCGGCGCGAGTTTGGAGTCTTTTTGATCTGCTCAATGACGTTTGATATCTGGTCAATGGTGCGCCCGTCCGGCGCTTCCCAGGTGCGCCATTGCTTGCCGTAGACCGGGCCAAGCTCGCCGCGCTCATCCGCCCACTCGTCCCAGATGCTGACGCCGTTTTCCTGCAGATATTTGACGTTGGTGTCGCCGGCCAGGAACCAGAGCAATTCATGCACGATGGATTTCAAGTGCAGCTTCTTGGTCGTGACCATGGGAAAGCCGTCGCGCAGATCGAAGCGCATCTGGCGCCCAAACACGCCGATCGTGCCGGTGCCCGTGCGGTCGGTCCGGCGCACGCCGTTTTCCAGAATGTCGCTCAACAGCGAAAGATATTGCCGCACGGTCGCTCCTTGTCGCCCCTATATGGGGTGATTCTGGGCCGCGCCGCCCAGTCCGAAACAAGTATAGCGGCAACCAACGCTTCCCGAAGCCAAGATCGCCCGCTAGAAAGCTCCCCGGACGGCGCACCGTCGGGCTTGCGGGATCGCAGGTCCGATGAAATCAAGGTCTTAGAGCCGGACAGAGGTACGGGGAGTTTTCGGGCATGAGCCAAATTTCGCGCAGCAGAGCCGCCTTTGCGCCCGTCTGCGTCTTGCTCTGCGCCCTCGCGCTGTCGGCATGCGCCGGCGACAAGAAGAAAAAAGAAGAGCTGCAATATCAAGAGCGTCCGGTCGAAATCCTGTACGACCAAGCCGCTGACAACCTTGATAGAAGGTACTGGTCGCAGGCCGCGACCGGCTTTGACGAGGTCGAACGCCAGCACCCTTATACTGAGTGGGCGCGCCGGGCGATCCTGATGGGCGCCTACGCCGATTATCAAGCCAACAAATATGACGACGCCGTCGAGGCGGCGCGGCGCTTCATCTCGCTGCACCCTGGCAATCGCAGCGCGCCATACGCTTATTATTTGATTGGCGTCTGTTATTTCGAACAAATCCTGGACGTCGGGCGGGATCAGTCGGTGACCACCAGCGCCCTGCAGGCGCTGAATGAAGTGGTCCAGCGCTATCCGGACAGCGTTTATGCCCGCGACGCCCGTATCAAGATCGATATGACCAACGACCAATTGGCCGGCAAGGAAATGGCGGTCGGACGGTTTTACCTAAATCGGACGGAGCATCTGGCGGCGATAAACCGCTTCCGCAACGTGGTCGAAAATTACCAGACCACCAGCCACACCGCAGAGGCTCTGTACCGCTTGACCGAAGCCTATTTGTCCATTGGCGTCGATGATCAGGCTCAGGTCACGACGGCTGTTCTGGGCTACAATTTTCCTGGCTCCAAATGGTATCAGGACGCCTATAAGCTCCTCAACAACAAGGGCTTGGCGCCGGCGAGCAAAGAGACAGTCAAGAAGTCTTGGCTCGGGAAGCTCAACCCGTTCTAAGAATTAGGACGGAACAGACCGGAACATTTGTTCTTGTAATGTTCTAATTGTTCTGCTAGGCAAAGGCCATGTTGAGCGCCCTTTGCCTTCGCGATCTGGTGCTGATCGACCGGCTCGATCTGTCGCTTGAGCCCGGCTTCACGGCTCTGACCGGCGAAACCGGCGCCGGCAAAAGCATCATTCTTGACGGACTGGGTCTGGCCCTGGGCGGCCGGGCGGATCGCGCCTTGGTGCGTCCCGGCGCCGATAAGGCCATGGCGCAGGCGGTTTTCGCAATCGGCGCCGATCACCCTGCCCGCGCCCTTTTGAACGCCGCCGGTCTCGATCCTGCTTCGGACGAAGATCTTGTGCTGCGGCGGATCATCAGCGCCGACGGCAAATCCAAAGCCTTCGTCAATGATCAGCCTATCGGCGCGGCGCTGTTGGCCGAGATCGGCGCTTGCCTGGTGGAAGTGCACGGCCAGCGCGCCACGCATGGATTGCTGTCGCCGGCCGAACATCGCCGGCGGCTCGATGAATTCGGCGCTTGTCAGAAAGAGGCGGCGCGATGCGCATCGGCCTTCGCCGCGCTTAAGCAACAAGAATTGAACTGCGCCGCACTGCAGGCGGCGCAAGAGTCGGCGGCGCGTGATTTGGGCTATCTCAAACACGCGTCCGCCGAACTATCCGCCTTCGATCCGCAGCCGGATGAGGAAGACAGGTTGACGGCGGAGCGCGCCTTGTTGTCCGGCGCAGCCAAACTGATCGAAGATCTGCAGGCGATCGAAGATTTGATTTCGCGCGATTCCGGCGCCGAAACGGCGCTGAGCGGCGCCATGCGGCGGCTGGAGCGGCTGCGACGGCATCATGCGCATCTCAGCGGCGGCGCACTCGACGCACTGCTGATCGAATGCGGCGACACGCTCAGCCGCGCTTTCGACGCTGCGGCGGACGCCCGCGCCAAGATCGATCAAGCGCTGCAAAGTCTGTCGTTCAAACCCGGCCGCCTCGAAGCGCTTGACGACCGCCTGCATGATCTGCGGGCGCTGGCGCGCAAACATGCGTGCAGGCCCGATGAACTGTTTGCAGTGCGCGCGCAAATCGAGGCGCGACTGGTTGTGTGCGAAAACTCAGCGATTGATTTTTCCGCCGCACAAACCGCATTGATGCAATGCCGCGACGCCTATCTTGCGGAAGCAAAAAAGCTCAGCACAAAACGACGCAAGGCCGCGATCGCTTTGGACAAAGCTGTCATGGCCGAACTCGCGCCCCTAAAGCTCGACAAAGCGCGCTTTCAAACATCCTTGATCCCACTGGATACGCCCTCCGCCGACGGCGCGGAACGCGTCGCCTTTCTCATCGCCGCCAATCCCGGCGCGCCATTCGCGCCGCTGCAGGCTGCAGCGTCCGGCGGCGAACTGGCGCGCATTGCGCTCGCCATCAAGGCCGCCCTAGCTAGCGTAAATTGGGCGCAATCGTCCGGACCCAATCTTGTGGTCTTCGACGAGATCGATCACGGCGTCGGCGGCGCGGTGGCGGACGCGGTTGGCGCACGGCTGAGCCGTCTGGCGCAGAGCGCTCAGGTGCTCGCCATCACCCATTCGCCGCAAGTGGCCGCGCGCGCCGATCAGCAATGGCGGGTGGAAAAAACACTCGCGTCAAAACAGATGCGCACGCGGGTAGTTTGCTTGAGCGCTTCAGCGCGCGACGAGGAACTGGCGCGCATGCTCTCCGGCGCCGAAATCACGACCGCCGCGCGCAAAGCCGCGAAGGCGTTGCGCGCAGCGTAGTGAATATAACTGGGCGCTGCTTAGGCTCTGCCTGGGTTTGACTTACCCGTCGGCGGCAGATCGTCGACGCTCTCACGCACATCATCCGCGTCTTCATCGACGGAATGGCGTTGCAAATCCTCGGCGGCGTCATTGGTGCTGATCCGGTCGATATGCAATTGCGGCTCGGTGTGCGCTTGTCCGTTGAGGCCCAAGGCGCGCAAGGCGTCTTCGGATTCGCGGCCCAGCACTTCGCGCACGCGCACATCGATCTGCGGATACGGAATGCCGATGCCCGCTTTGCGCAAAGCATCGTCGATCGCCCAAGTATAAGCGGCCTGCATTGCGGCCGGGCGTTTGCAGGCGTCCAAAGTCGGCCACACCACCAATTCGAATTTCAAATTGGATTCGCCAAAGCCCACCAGCCAGACTTGCGTTTTGCGGTCACCCTCATCGGGCAACGTAAACGGCACGGAAAACGCCGCTTCCAGCACCGCGGTGCGCACCTGCGCTTTGTCCGCGCCATAGGCCACGAAGAACGGCACATGGATGCGCCGCACGGCGTCGCGCATGGTCCAGTTGACGATATTTTTTTCGATCAAGTGCGAATTCGGCAACAGCATGTGCAGATTGTCGTTGGTGCGCACATGCGTGGCGCGCGGCCCGATCTCCTTGATGGTGCCGCGCCGGCCGTCTTCCAGTTCGATGAAGTCGCCGATATTGAGCGCGCGGTCGAAGATCAGCACCAGGCCGGAGACGAATTCCTTGACGATGCCCTGCAGGCCCAGGCCGACGCCGATGCCGAGCGCGCCGGCGAACACCGCCAGCGCTGACAGATTGAGCCCGATGGCGGAAAACGCGGCGATGATGCCCACCACCACAAGACCGTAAGTGATGAGCTTTTCGACCAGATAGACCATGCCGCGGCCATAGGAGGTCGAACCGCGCACCCGCCGTAAGACCTTCGACGTGAACCGCGCCGCCAAAAGCGCAAAGACGAAGATAAACAAGGCGGCAAACAGACTGCCAACCGTCACCGTTTTCGATCCCATCGAAAACAGCGTGAATTCCGTCAGCTTCTGGAAGTCCTGGTACATCACGCCTTCAAGCATCGATCATCCCGCGGGGCGGCGGGCCAAGCCCACAATATGAGCGGCGTGGCGGTCAGCAACACAATAACCGACAAGGCTAGGCCCAATTTCCAATAATCGGAGAATTTATAACCGACCGGCCCCATCACCAACGTATTCCATTGATGGCTGACAGGCGTCAGAAAGTCACACGCAGCGCCAATCGCCACAGCGATCAGGTACGGCGCCACATCGCCCGCAACACCCCAAGGTGCCAATAGGCCCGCGCAAGGCGGGTGCCATAACGGCCTTCGCCGAGAGACAGAAGCGCCAGCGCCGGTATGGACAGGAGCGACTGCACGATCGCAACTGGAGACAGCACGCCGCCTGAAACAAAATCCAAGCGGCGCCGGGTTACGCCTTCCCAATACATACGCCGGCGAAACCATGACGGTTCAAGGCGGGCTGCGGGTATCCGATGACCGGCGCGCGGTCGGTTCGAATACCAAGTTCGCCAGCCCTGACGGGCGAGCAGTTCAGCAGGAAAAACATCGTCACCTGAGAGCAGCATGTCGCCAACGCGGCCGAACATCGGAGAGAAGCCGCCGTTTTCAACCAAGGGCTTTCGACGAAGGAACATGTTCGCGCCAACGAAGCGTGATGCCTCAATGCAATCGCCTTCGAACTCGTCGTCGATGAGCGAAAGCATTTTGAGCCACAAGCGCGGTAACCCGGGCGGAGGCGATGCAGGCCATAGAGGATAGGTATAGGCGCCGACGACGCCGACGTCCTTTGGCAGGCGTTTGAGCAATGCGAGCGCCTCCGCACCCCAATCCGGATCGGGGGTTGCATCGTCATCCAATAGCGCGATCCATTCGCCGCGCGCGCAGCCGAGACCGTGATTGCGCGCATGGACGACGCCAGGAATATTCACAAGAGCAACGCGGATATCAGGATGCGGCGCGGCCAGGTCCAGAAGATGTTGTCGCGCGGCGGGCTGTGAGGCGCTGTCGACAACGATGATTTCCATCGCCGGATTGCGCTGCGCCAAAAGCGAGCTAAGGCAGGCGCCAATGTCGTCCGGCCTGTTGTGCGTGCAAATGACCACGCTCATGGCAAGACGCGGCGCCGCCGCGACGTCATTGCGCCCGCTTGAAGCAGCATCGGGAACGCCGATCATAGCGCTGCCGGTTGGCTGCCAGTGATGCGAATCGTCATGATGCTGCATATCTGCGCCGCAACTCATTACGCCGCGTGTTCAGCGAGACTGTAGACATCGCTGCGCGCGCGGGGACCGACGAGAGGATCGCGATCGCCAACGTCTTCGCCGGTGATCAAACTGGTAAGATCCCGGCCATCACTGCCCTCGGGCGCGCACATTCCCAACAGACCCAGCACAGTGGGTCCGACGTCGAGCACATCCGCGCCGCCATAGTATGCGCCGGCGGCAAACGGCCCATCTATCACCCACATGCGCGAATGCGGCGTATGATCGCCCGAGCGCGGCAGCGCCGGCTGATATACCGTCCGCTTGATGTGGCCAAGCCGCGGCGAGTAACATTCGTCCAACACACCCAAATCGTCTCTGAACCCCACGATGATGTCCGGCACGTCGGGATGATGGTGTGGACCAAAGCTTTCGATTGCAGTGCGCACGAAGGTGACGATCGGCTCGTTGGAAATGGGATGGCGCAATTCGAGCAAGGCTTCCCGGATGGTCTCGATCAGCGCCTTTTCCTCATTCCCGGGAGCGACGTCGCCGAACGGCTCGCGCCCTTTCAGATTAAGGCGGATCGCGCCGCAGCGATTATTGCGCAATTCGGCGGCACGCGTCTCTTGCCGCGAAAATGGTTCGTGCAGACTGCCGCTGGTGGCTTGAATCGACTGAATGACTTTCTTGGCGACCAGGGGCTTAATCGCTTCGCGCAAGCGCCACAGCACGGGGTTGGAAGAAAATTGCAGCATCCGCATGAAGCGGCCCAGGAGCGCCGACTTGCGATCGGACTGCGCATTGGAATTAAGGCCGAGGCGCGCCAACGCTTCGTTCAGCAAGTTTGGCCCGCCCGTGTAAAGCGTCATTCCATGGCTTGCGACAATCACCACCTTTACGTCCGGGCCGGCGACGTCAATCAGCGCGCCGATACTGGAATCAAGGCCTGCATAGAGATCGCAAACTGCGTTTTTGAATTCCGCTGGCGCGTTTGGATCATGGCGCGGATGGCGCGGATCGAGAAAATGCCAGAATTGATGACCGCCGCAATGCGCTTCGGTGAAACACACATTGAACAGGTCCCACGACTCGCTTTGCAGATAGTGCCGGAATATTTCCGTTTTCAACTGCATGCCGCGCTTTAAGCGCTCGAGCAGGGACCGATACCCTTCCGTCGTTTCGCCATGCCAATCGCAGCTATCGATGGGATGATCGCCCCATCTTGCGCGGATGTCCTCTAGAAGACTGACCGGCTCGCTGGTGATGGCGAAATTCCGGTCGTGACAGCCATATTCGAACAGCTGGAGCCCGTTGAAATCCTTCACCGGCACTGTCTGCGGAATGTCAGCGGAAAACACCCGAAGACCGGCGCGGCTGGCGCGAACCCAATAGTAAAGCTCCGCATCTACATCCTCTGCGGCCACCGGACGTTTGATCGCTTCGCCGGTATGCAGCTGCTGACCGTGATAGAATTGCGCTTGGCGTCCGCACCCCATGCTGCTGGCGATTTCGGGCCAGATCGCGCCTGGCAATGATTCCAGAGGGCTCGACATATCGATGGTGGCGCCCATCTTCCGGGCGCGCTTGATATTTGGGCACAACCCTTCATCGCTCCAGCGCTCGAGCAATGTCGCATCGGTGGCGTCCAGGCCAATCACGAGAACGCGCGTCGTCATAGCAAAATCATCCAATCAGGCGGTGGGCGAAGGATGTCCTTCACACCCAAAAATGACAACCTCGGACCATGTGGAGGCGAGCCAGCCGCCGGATTGGCCTCCTGACGCGAAAAGTGGCGTTAAAACCCTAGGATTACGCCGCCATTTCGCAGTCTGGATGGCGTCACCATTCCACGACGATCTTGCCGAAATGCTTTTGTTCGGTCTGGCGTTGGAAGGCCTTCGCGATGTCTTCCAGCGGGAAGCTCTGGTCGATCACCGGCCGGATGCCCGTCGCTTCCAGCGCGGCGATCATGTCTTCCTGATCCTTGCGGCTGCCCACTTCGATGCCGGTCATGGTCAACTGGCCCCGGAAGAAATCGATTGTGCGCACCTCGCCGCTCAAACCGCTCAAAACGCCGATCAGCGATATGTGGCCGCGCAAGCGGCAGGCGCGGATGGATTGATTGAGCGTACCCGCCCCGCCGATCTCCACCACTTCATCAACACCCCGTCCGCCGGTCAGCGCCTTGGCGGCGGCGCCCCATTTGGGCTCTGTGTTGTAGTTGATCAGGCCATCAGCGCCCAATGCCTTGAGCCGCGCCAGCTTCTCATCCGAGGATGAGGTCGCGATCACGCGCGCGCCGGCGGCCTTGGCGAATTGCAGCGCGAAGATGGAAACGCCGCCGGTGCCTTGCACCAGGACCCAGTCTCCGGACTTGATCCGCGCCGCGACCATCAAGGCGCTCCACGCCGTCAATGCGGCGCAGGGCAAAGTCGCCGCCTCAGCATAGGAATAGCCCACCGGCATGCGCGTCAACGCCTGTTCGGAGACGCAGACATATTCCGCCGAATAACCGTCTATCGCGTCGCCCGGCGTGCCCTTCACCTGGTGCGGCGCCGGCTGCCCGTCGAACCACGCAGGGAAGAACACGGACAGGGCTTTGTCGCCCGGCGCGAAGCGCGTGACGCCTTCGCCCACGGCCTCAATGTCCCCGGCGCCGTCCGACATCAGAATGCGGTCTTCGCTCGTCTTGATGCCGCCATTGGCGACCAGCAGATCGTGATAATTGAGCGAAGAGGCGCGCACGCGCATCAGCACTTCGCCCGCCTTCGGGCTGGGCTTCGGCGCCTCAATGATTTCGATTTTATCCAGCCCGCCCGGCCGCCTGAGTATCGCCGCTTTCACCAAAGTCTCCGTCTTTGCCTAACGTGCGTCTGGTTATACCGCCCGCGCGCCCTCTGCCAGCACGAAGGGACTGCCAATCGGACAGAACCCCGCCATAATGCGGCGCATGGAAAGCTATGTCCTCGCAATCGACCAGGGTACGACGTCCAGCCGCGCCATCCTGTTCGATTCCAATCGCCGCGTGCGCGCCATCGCGCAGGAAGAATTCACTCAGCATTACCCGCGTTCGGGCTGGGTTGAGCACGACCCCGAGGCGCTGGTCGCAACCACCATCGCCACCTGCCGCAAAGCGATCGCAGAGGCTGGCGTCGCGCCCTCTCAGATCGCCGGGATCGGCATCACCAATCAGCGCGAGACCACGATTCTGTGGGACCGCCAGACCGGAAAGGCGATCCACCGGGCCATCGTCTGGCAGGATCGCCGCACCGCCGGATTGTGCGCGCAACTCAAAACCGCGGGACACGAACCCATGGTGGCGCAAAAAACCGGCCTGCTGCTCGATCCGTATTTTTCGGCAACCAAAATCGCCTGGCTGCTGGATCATGTGGACGGCGCGCGCGAGGCGGCGCAGGCAGGGCGTCTGGCGTTCGGCACCGTGGACAGCTTTTTGCTGTGGCGGCTGACCGGCGGCAAGGCGCACGCCACCGACATCACCAACGCCAGCCGGACCTTGTTGTTCGACATCCATCAAAAGCGCTTCAGCGACGAATTGCTCGACCTGTTTCACGTACCCAAGTCGTTGCTGCCGGAGGTGCATGATTGCGCCGCCAATTTCGGAGCCACCGACCCTGCCATTTTCGGCGCGGCGATCCCGATCCTCGGCGTCGCCGGGGACCAACAGGCGGCTGGTATCGGCCAAGCGTGCTTTTCGCCGGGCATGGTGAAGGCCACCTATGGCACCGGCTGCTTCGCGTTGTTGAATATCGGCGCCAAGCCCATCGCCTCGAACAATCGCCTGCTCACGACGATCGCGTATGCGCTGAACGGCGAAATCGCCTATGCCCTGGAAGGCTCGATTTTCGCCGCCGGCGCGACCATTCAATGGCTACGCGACGGTTTGGGAATCATCGACAGCGCTGCGGACTCCGGCGCGCTCGCGGCCGCCGCCGATGACAACCAAGACATCTACCTCGTGCCCGCCTTCGCCGGTCTCGGCGCGCCTTATTGGGACGCCGAATGCCGCGGCGCCATTTTCGGTCTGTCGCGCGGCACGGGCCGCAAGGAACTGGCGCGCGCAGCCCTGGAGGCGGTGTGTTTCCAAACCCGCGATCTGATCGACGCCATGCACGCCGATTGGAAATCCGAAAACGACACCGTCTTGCGCGTCGATGGCGGCATGGTCGCGTCAGACTGGACCATGCAACGCCTCGCGGATTTACTGGGCGCGCCGGTCGACCGTCCGCGCGTCATGGAAACCACGGCGCTCGGCGCAGCCTATCTCGCAGGGTATCAAGCCGGGCTCTATGCCGACCCCGAAACCTTCGCGCAAGAATGGTCGCTGGATCGCAGCTTCGCGCCCTATATGAGCGCCGCCGAACGCGCCCGCCGCTATGACGGCTGGCGCAACGCCGTTGCGCGCACGCTGACCGCGCCGCGCTAGTCACGGCAATCGTTCGCGGCCCAGCGTGATGACGCCATCGCCGTTTTGATAAGGAATGGCGCTGTCGGGACGTTGCCGGATCAGAGCGTCAGCAATAGGCGCCGCGCCGAATCTGCGCCCCACAATGCCGATGGTCATCGGTTTGGCGTTCTTGGGCAGCGTCAGGGCGATCTCCGCGCTGTCGCACGCGCGGCCCTGGCAGGACAAATGCGCGGGCGAAGGCGACAACGCCTTGCCGAACCAGGCTTCGGCGCCGTTGACGCTGGCCTTGATGGAATCGCCGGGCAAAGTCAGTGTCACGCTATCGGCGCCGTTCATCGCGAGGCGCGCGCGAATGACGCGGCCTTGCGATGTTTGTATATTGGATAGGAGCGTGAGATGCGGCGCCGCAATTTTTTCAAACGGCGCAGGCGCAATCCAGTATGTCTGCGCATCATCGGCGAACAAAGTCGCCGCCTTGAACGATGCGGCGTTCTTTAGCGTCTTAGGCAAAGCGACATCGGCGAGTCCCGCCGAAAAGCGCGCAACGCGATTTTCCGTATCCGCGACATAATTGATGTTGAGGGCGCGGGGCCTGGCCGCTGAATTACCCGGCGCCAACGCGGCAGCGATAAGCCCAACAATAGCGGCGCCGGAAACAATCGCCGCGATGGGACGCCACGGCGCTTCGCCTTGCACGTCCGCCATGACGCCCATCCATGGGAGCAGCATCACCACCGCCAACGCGCCGGCGATGACCGGCGCGTCATAGCCGACCGCCAATTCCGTCAGATAAAGCAGCGGCGCCCACAGCAAGAGCGCGACAATGGCGGACGCCAGCGCGCTCCAGCGCAACGCACACTGCCAGCGCAAGGCAGCGATTACGCCAGCGCAGAAAATCAATACCGGCGGCACAAACAGAATCGGTAATCCCGGCAACGCCAGCGAACCCACCAGGCCTACCGCCGCGAACCAGAGCATCGCCGCGCTTTGGATCAAAGCTGCGCTGGCGCCGCTTCCAAATCGCATCAGCGACAGACACAGTCCAGCCAGCGCCACCGCAATAATCCAAAAGCGCGAGATTTCCGGATGGGCAAACCAATACGTATCTGCGCGGAGCGCCGGCACAATCGCGCCGCCCGCAAAAGCAATCGCGAGGCCCACAACCACAGCGACGAGCGGCGCGGCAACGGCCTTCCATTGCTTCTCCGCGCCGCGCTCCAGCAAAAAGAAACCCAGAATGACGATTCCGGCAATCAGTCCGAATCGCGCCGCCCATTCTGGCGCTGCGATAAAACCGCGCGAGGCGATGTCGGTATAAGCGAGCGACACATCCCCACTATTCTTCGGCGCCGTTGCAAATCCGCGCACCGCGCCGAGCGCGCTGTCGCCCATATGCTGCAAGCTGCGCATATCGACGTTGCTCAAGGAGTCGCGCGGCGTGTGGTAATTCTCGAAGCCGTCCAGCAGCGCGATATTGATGACGTCCAGCCCCGGCCTTTTCAACACGCTGACATCGGTGGAATTCGGCAACAGGCGATAGACGTCCGCCATGATCGAATTCGTCATCGGCCGCTGTGCGTCCTTGGCATAAGCGCGCACGGCGTCCGCATTCGGCCCGTTGGTCTCAAAAAACAGCGCCGGTCCTTTTGTGCCGCGCGCATCGATATTGATCAGGTGCGTGACGCCCTTCATGCGGGTTGGATCGCGTGCGAAAGCGTCGGCGCCGAGCAAGCCCGCCTCCTCGCCATCGGTCAGCAGGAAGCGAGCATTCAGCCTCTCCTGCTTAGCGATGCGCGCAATCTCCAGCCAAGCCGCGACGCCGATCCCGGAGTCGCTGGCGCCCGGTCCCGCCGGCACGCTGTCATAATGCGAGACCGCCAGCATTTTTGCGGCAGAGCCGCTCTGAAATTCGATGTTGCGCACGCGGGCACAGGAGATCGCCGGCGCGTTGGCGCTTGATCGGCACGTGAACGAATCTTGCACGCTTGGCGCAAAACCGAGCGCCCGGATTTCCGCAAGGAGACGATCCCGCACCGCATCTTCCGCCGCGCTGTCCACCGGATGCGGCGCCTGATCGCCGAGAATGCGCACCAGGCGCGCCTGCGCAGCGACCGCGTCGAATTGCGCCGCGCTATTATCTTTCCGCACCGGCGGCGGCTGAATCAAAACGCCCGCGCTCATGAGCGCCAACAGCAACAGCGCCATGAGCAAAAGCGTCCGCCCAGATGACGCGCGCATCGCGTTCAAGCTTGGTCCTTCGGCGGCGGCGCGAAGAAGGGCTGGGAGATATCCTGAAAGTCGGGGCGCGCTTCACAGGTCTCACGATGCGCAACCAAGTTCGGCCAGCGCGCTGCATCGAGGTCAAAGCCCAACGCCTGCACCGCCAAAGTCAGCCCACACGTTACAGCAATGTCGGCATGGCCAAGCCGGTCGCCGAACCACCAGGGGCTTTGCAGATCCGTTTTGCTTGTTTCCAGCGCATCCAGCGCCCCGCCGATCTGCCGCGTGCAGCGCGTCACCCAATCCGGCGTTTCGCGACCATGCACGGCGCGCTCATAAATCAGCGACACCGTCTTGTCGGCGACGCCTGCCGCCAGCGCGCAAATACGCATCTGGTCGCGCCGCGCCTCACCTGCATCCGGTATGAGCGCGTTCTTGCGGCCAACCAGATCGTCCAGAAAATCCAGAATGGCGAAGCTGTCGACCAGCGCCGTCCCGTCC
>JBEVJO010000331.1:0-2727 GCA_040510175.1 Caulobacterales bacterium | reverse complement strand
TATCGCCGGTATTGAAATCGTTCGTCTTGGGGATGCCCACCGAATCGGCGGCGTCCATGAAGGCGTCGAGAATTTTCCAGCGTGTGCGCTGATATTCCACGCGCCACTGCCCGCCCTTGCGGTGGAACTCGTTTGGGGGATCGATGTGGTCTTCCTGTGCTAGAAACAGAGGCAACACATCGTCCCAGCCCCATCCATTGAGGCCAAGCTGGCGCCAATGATCATAATCTGCAGCCTGTCCCCGCATATAGATCATGCCGTTGATGGAGGAGCCCCCACCGATCACTTTACAGCGCGGGTAGACTAATGAGCGGCCGCTGATGCCCGGCGACGGGTCTGTCTTGAACATCCAGTCGGCGCGCGGATTGCCGATGGCGAACAGATAGCCCACCGGCACGTGAAACCAGATCCAATCGTCCTGGCCACCCGCCTCCAGCACCAGCACGCGCTTATGCGCGAACGCGGAGAGCCGGTCGGCGAGCACCGAACCGGCTGAACCCGCGCCGACGATGATGTAGTCGAATTCTTCAGCCACGGGTCTTATCCACGGGCGCTGGGGGCTGTTCTGGCGTCAGCCCTCCAAACCTTCAGGCAAGCCAACGACGTGGAAGCCGCCATCGACATGCACCACTTCCCCGGTCGTGGATGCGCCAAGATCGGAGGCCAGCCAGAGCGCGGCGCCTGCGACGCCTTCCATTGAAGTTTCCGATTTAAGCAAAGAGAATTGCCCAGACTTCGAATGTAGAGCGCGCCCTCCGGAAATACCCGCAAGGCTGAGGGTGCGCATCGCGCCGGCCGAGATTGCGTTGACGCGGATGCCCTTTGGTCCAAGATCACGTGCGATGTAGCGGGTCGCGGCCTCCAGCGCGGCTTTGGCGACGCCCATGGTGTTGTAATTTGGAATGACGCGTTCTGCGCCAAGATAGGTCAGCGTCACCAGCGAGCCACCGTTGGGCATCAGCTCAGCGGCGCGGCGCGAGACGTCCACGAACGAATACGCAGACACGTTCATGGCCAGCATGAAGCCTTCGCGGGTGGTATTCTCGACGAAGGAGCCTTGCAGCTCGTTCTTATTGGCGAAGGCGATCGAATGGATCACGAAGTCGATTTCGCCATAGATCGATTTCAGCTTGGCGAAGGCCGCATCCATCGAGGCGTCATTGGTCACGTCGCACTCGATGAGGTGCTTTACGCCAATCGATTCGGCGAGCGGCGCCACGCGTTTCAAAAGCGACTCGCCCATATAGGCGAAAGCCATATCGGCGCCTTGCGCCGCCAATTGTGTGGCGATGCCGAATGCGATGGACTTGTCGTTGGCGACGCCCATGACGAGGCCCTTTTTGCCGCGCATCAAATCGCCCTTGGGCATGGTCCATTCGGCCATTTGCGTCTCCTTCAGTCTGTGCGTTTGGCCGCTCATTGCAGCGCTGGCCGGAGGGGTCAAGGCCGCAAGTCGCGGTAGCGCCGGGCTTATTCCAGCCGTCAAAAATTCCTGTGACCCACCCCTTGACCCTTTCCTATCTTAGATATATCTAAGTTTTCTAGTTTGATATATCTAAGATAGGAAGATAGGTATGAGACAGCATTCAGAACGCCGCTGCGGCGGGGGAGATTTAATGGGTTTTCGGCATGATCACGGCGAAGGGCGGTTTGAGCGAGGCAAATGGGGCCGCGGACCCGGACGGCACGGTTTTCGCCGTGGCGGCCGGATGTTCGATCAAGGCGATTTGCGGCTGATCATCTTGAAGTTGATCGAAGAAAAACCCCGCCACGGCTATGAGCTGATCAAGGCGATCGAAGAGCGCTTGGGGGGCATGTACGCGCCCAGCCCCGGCGTCGTGTACCCGACGCTCACGCTTTTGGAAGAGACCGGCAGTGTTGCCGTGGTCTCCACCGACGGAGCGAAGAAGCTTTATGGCCTCACCGATGAGGGCCGCGCTTTTCTCGAAGAGAACAAGGCTGCCGTCGATTCCGCCTTTGGGCGGATGAATGCGGCGGAAGCGATGTTCGGCAAGGGACCCTCGCCGCGCGTCATCCGCGCAATGGAGAATCTAAAGCTGGCTTTGCGCCTTCGTTTGGGCGCCGGGAGCGTGACTGAAGCGCAAGCAGATACGATCGCCGAGGCAATCGACGCAGCAGCTAAAGCGGTAGAGCGCGCATAATGGCCGCCTCCCAAGCCATTATAAAAACCGCGTCGGCGAGCCGGTATTTGCAGCAACTCTGCAAGCACTGGGCGTATAAATTCGCGGCCGAATTCACGCCGGAGCAAGGAGTGATCCCCTTTGGCGACGGCCGGACGTGCCGGCTCTCCGCTGGCGCAGATGCGCTCACGCTTATTTTGGAAACGCCCGACGCCGAAACCCAGAGCAAGATGCAAGACGTGGTCTTTGACCATTTAAAGCGCTTCGCCTTTCGCGAGGAATTGCCGGCGCCCATCTGGACCGCTGCGTAAGGTTTCCTTCTGCAAGCCAGCCGCTAAAGTGCCTTCCGCAAGCCGAAACATCGGCGGCGGGAGGATTGAATGGCGAAGTTTCTGTTGGTGCATGGCGGCCTGCACGGCGCTTGGTGCTGGACCAAAACCATCCCGTACTTGAAAGCGCGCGGCCATGAGGTCGTTGCGATTGATCTGCCCGGCCTTGGCGACGATCCAACGCCGCCGGAAAAAACCGGATTGAGCGATTACGGAGACGCCGTCGCCAAGGCCGCGCGCGCCATGGGCGGCAAACC
>JBEVJO010000330.1:0-4559 GCA_040510175.1 Caulobacterales bacterium | reverse complement strand
GCGAAGGCGCCAAAAGCGGCGAGGGCGGCAAGGCGGATCATAAAACCTCCAGAGCTGATTTGACCGCCACGCTAAACCTTCCCATGATGGGAAGGTCAACCGGAGTTCGGCGATGAATATCAGCGATGCGGCCCAATTGTCGGGCGTTTCCGCCAAAATGATCCGTTATTATGAATCCATTGGCCTGATTTCCGCTGTAGGGCGCAAAAGCAACGGCTACCGGGACTATTCCGACGACGCGATTGCAGTTCTGCAATTTGTCCGGCGTGCGCGCAGTCTGGGCTTTTCGGTGGACGAGACGCGCGATTTGGTCGGGCTGTGGCAGGATAGGGCCCGATCCTCGCGCCAAGTCAAAAAGCTGGTCGAGGCGCATGTCGTTGACCTGTCGCGGCGCATCGAAGAGATGAAGGCGATGCGCGACACCCTGGCGGGCTTGGCGCGCGCCTGCGCCGGCGACGAGCGGCCGGATTGTCCCATCCTCATTGATTTGGCCAAGGCGCCCCGGCGGGCGGCGCGGCGGCATTAGGGATTCGTTCACCATAAACGCTGAGTCTTCGCCTGCGGGGTCGATCCTGCATAGGGGACGTCATGACGCGATCTCATCACCAACATACAAACACCGGCGTGCCTGGCGTTTCGTTTTCCTGGCGGCGCGCCATTGGCTTGTCGGCGCTGGAAACCAGGATTTCACGCAAGACCGGCATTCCAATGTCGCGCTCGGGCCGCGAGCGTAAGATCGGCCATTTCGTGATGCATTCTTTCGGCGCGCTGTTTTGGCTGGCCGTCGCGGGCGTCGGTTATTTCGCCACCACGCATCCCGAATTGGTGAAGCAGATCGCGGCGGCGTTTCATATCGCTTAGGCGGAGCGCCCTTCAGTTCAGTTTCACGCCGGTGAGCGCCGCGCAGGATCGCGACAGGCGCGCGAGCGCGTTTGTGTCGTCGGGCTCGGTTGCCGTAAAATCATCGCCGATCACAATGCGCGCGGTCTTTTCCGCCGCCAGCGCCTTCAAAAGTGTGGACGTGACCCCCGTCGCCAATTGAATCTGCAGGCTGTCCGGGACCGCGGTGACTTCGGCGGAAAAACCGGAAACGCCGATCATAATCATCCCGAGGTTTTGCGTGATCCGCTGTGCTGGCGCTTCCGCGTGCACGATCAGCATTT
This sequence comes from Caulobacterales bacterium, assembly GCA_040510175.1. Lineage (GTDB taxonomy): Bacteria > Pseudomonadota > Alphaproteobacteria > Caulobacterales > Aquidulcibacteraceae > JBEVJO01. Next base: position 3,396 of record JBEVJO010000330.1, on the reverse strand, counting down.
TGTCGGCCTGCGTGCAGATGAGGCTGAACTCCACGGCGTTTGGTCCCGCTCGCCAAGTCGCACGGGTTTCGCCTGTGCTCTCGGTGTTAAACCAGCCGCGTGGTCCCTCCGCGCCGGGCGCATCCTGGCCCATTTTTTCGGCGCTGTTTGCGCACGCAGACAATGCCGCACAAATGACGATGGCGAGAATCCTCAGCATGTCTTTCCCCGGCTTGTTCTAGTGCGTGGGACAATCCGCCCATTCGCGCTCGATTTGCAAGGTGACGTGGCCGATACCGAATTTTTCGCGGAGCGCGTCGCTGGCTGTACGCGCGAGGCCATCATTGCCGCCATTTGGGCAAACGAGGTGCGCGGTCAAAGCGGTTTCGGTCGTGCTCATCGCCCAGACATGCAGATCGTGCACTTCGCTGACGCCTTCCTTACGAAGTAAGAGATCTTTGACGGCGGCGACGTCGACATGCTCCGGCGCTGTGTCGAGCGCCAGATCGAGCGACTGGCGCAGCAATCCAATGGTGCTCGCCAAAATGACGCCGATTATAACGACGCTGACGATAGGATCGACGATGCGCCAGCCGGTCGCGGCAATGATAAGGCCGGCGATAATAACGCCCGCTGATACGGCGGCGTCGGCGGCCATGTGCAGGAAAGCGCCGCGCGCGTTCACATCTGAATGGCGCCCGCGCATAAAGAGCAGCGCCGTTGCTGTGTTGATGACCACGCCGATCGCCGCCACGCCGATGACGATGGTGGAGGCGACTTCGGGTGGAGACGATAGACGCCGGATCGCTTCCCAGCCGATGGCGCCGCAGGCGAAGATCAGGATCAGACCATTGGCCAAAGCCGCCAGGATGGTCGCTTTGCCGTAGCCGTAGGTGCGTTGCGTCGGGCCGGATCTTTTGGCGAGCCAAGCTGCGCCGCCTGCTAAGGCTAGGCCGAGTACGTCCGAGAGATTATGCCCCGCGTCGGCCAGCAAAGCGGTTGAATTGGCGATGACGCCCGCAATGCTTTCGATCGCGACAAAGCCGATATTGAGCGCAATGCCGATCGTGTACGGGCGGTCCCATTTTTCCGGCGGCGCGTGGTGGTGATGCGCGTGGCCGTGCCCATGATCATCGTGGTCATGATCGGCGTGACCGTGAGTGTGTTCCCCGCCCATCAGCGTCAGAACGGCCGGCGCGCGGCGAGCGCCGCCAGAATGGTGCCGTCGTCGAGATAGCCAAGTTCCGAGCCCACCGGCACGCCGGCGGCGAGGCGCGTCACGTTCAAGCCGGGGCGCTGGAGCGTATCGGTGAGATAGTGTGCGGTGGTCTGGCCGTCGACGGTTGCTGACAAAGCGAGGATCACTTCCTTCACATGGCCGGATTCAACGCGGCCAACGAGACCGGCCACGCGCAAATCTTCCGGCCGTATGCCGTCCAGCGCCGACAAGGCGCCGCCTAGGATGTGATAGCGGCCTTTGAAAGCGCCGGTGCGCTCCATCGCCCAAAGATCGGAAGCGTCTTCGACCACGCAGAGAATCGACGAATCCCGGTTCGGATCCTGGCACAGACCGCAGGGGTTCATGGTGTCGGGCGCCCCGCAGGTGGAGCAATCGCGCACCTTTTCGGCGGCGTCGGAAATCGCTGCGCCCAGAGGCCGCATCAGTTGCTCACGCTTTTTCAAAAGGTGCAAAGCGGCGCGGCGCGCGGAGCGTGGCCCCATGCCCGGCAACTTGGACAGGAGCTCGATGAGGCGTGTGATTTCGGGGCCCTGAAGACTCATGCGTTTTGGTTTGCCGCTATTCGCTCAAAATCAAAACGGCATTTTGAAGCCGGGCAGCATGCCGCCCAGACCGCCGGTCAGTTGCGACATGGATTCCTGGACCACTGTTTCCAGCCGCCGGCGGGCGTCTTCGTGTGCAGCCTTGATGAGGTCTTCCAGGATTTCGCGTTCGTCCGCTTTCATCAGCGATTCGTCGATCGTGATGGCCGCCAGCGCATGCTTGCCGGTCATGCGCACTTTCACCAGACCGCCGCCGGAGGCGCCCTCGACTTCGGTGGCCTCCAGCTTTTGCTGCATCTCGGCCATCTTGGCCTGCATTTCCTGCGCCTGACGCATCAGCGCCCCGAGGTCTTTCATTCAGGCTCTCCGCTTAGTCTTTGGCGCCGCTTGCGCGTTTGTTCTGACGCGCGGCTTTGATCGAGACGACATTGTCCGCCGGTGGTTCTTCGTCCGCCATGGGCGGCGGCGCATCGCGCACCGCAATCACGCGCGCGCCGGGAAAGGTTTTCAAGGCATCCTGCACAAATGGATGGTTTGTGGCGTCATCCAATGCATCCAGACGCTCACGACGTTTGCGTTCTGAGACGGTTTCGACCCGCGCCGACGGGACACGCTCAAGACGCCATGGCCCCACGCCGAGATCGGTCAAAACATCGCGCATCCGGTTGGGCAGATCGCGCGGCGCGTTGGATTCCATCGCGAACGAGATAAAGCCAGGCTCATAGGCGGCGACGCGCAGATAGGTCTCCATGTCGATCTGAAGATCGACTTCGCGCCTGCCTTCCAACTCCGCCAGCAGCGCATCGAAGGTTTCCGGTCCGCGATAGGCTTGCGGCGCGGAGTCGGCCTTGAGCGCGACGGCCGTCGCGAGTTGCGACACAGGCGCGCGCGGTTCGCTGCGATCGACAGTGCGCGGCGGCGCGCCATTGCCGTGGCTGGTCGCGATAGGTTGTCCCGCCAGCAATTTCGCGGCGTCTTCCGGCGGCGGCAGATTGGCGGCGGCGGCGGCGCGGATCAGCACCATGCTGACAGCGGCCAGAGGGTCGGGCGCTTTGCCCGCTTCTTCATGGCCCTTGAGCAAAAGTTGCCAGAGCCGCGACAGATTGCCGAGGCTCTGCTGTTCGGCCATCGCCTTCAACCGTTTGATGTGGTCGCTTGCGCCGGGCGCACGCGCTTGCGGCGCGGCTTTCAGGCGCGAGACTTCATGCGTCAGTTCCAGAAGGTCGCGCAGCACCAGCACCGGATCGGCGCCGGACGCATATTGCGAATCCAGTTCGCTCAAGGCCGCAGCGGAATCGCCGGCGACGACATTTTGCAGCAGGTCCATCACCCGGCCGCGATCGGCGAGGCCCAGCATGTCGCGCACCAGGGCGGCGCTGGCGGCTCCCGATCCGGCGGCGTTTTGCACGATCGCTTGATCCAGCAGCGACAATGCATCACGCACCGAGCCCTCGGCCGCGCGGGCGATCAATTCCAGGCCATCTTTTTCGACCTTTGCGCCTTCGGCGGCGCAGATGCGCTCGAGATGCGCCACCAGCACATCGGGATCGACGCGGCGCAGGTCGAAACGCTGACAGCGCGACAGCACCGTCACCGGCACTTTGCGGATTTCGGTGGTTGCGAAGATGAAGGTGA
>JBEVJO010000329.1:0-6584 GCA_040510175.1 Caulobacterales bacterium | reverse complement strand
CCTGGCGCAACCAACGAAGGCGCCGGCCCTCTTCGGCAAATGGATTTTGACTATCGGTCATCGGGGCCAATCGGTGGAGGCATATAGCTTTGATTCCTAAAGACAATTCGGTATAATTCAAACACCACGTTGTTATGCTTGACAATAATAACATACTGTTATTATTTGAGGGCATGAACCAACACCTCGAAACCGTCGAAGATGTCGTTACCGCGTTGGGCGGACCAAAGCGGGTCGCGGAATTGACCTCTCGAGCGTCAGCCGTGGCGATGTGGAAAGTACGCAAGCGTTTTCCGGCGCGAACGTTCACCGTTTTGCAGGGTGCCCTCCAAGACCTCGGCTTGTCCGCTCCGAACAATCTTTGGGGGATGCCGTGATGATCCGCTTTTCCCCGCCGTCCGAGTTTCCCGACGATTCAGTTCCGGTTGCGGCGGGCGGCCCCATGAAACGTTCCAGCAGCGTTTCAAAGCGGTTTCTTATCGCCGCGCGCTCGGCGTTGGAAAGCAGAAAGTTCGCACAATCGCTGTTTGACGTACTCGCGCTGTCGTTCTTCGCGCTGTTCGTCGTGCTGGTCGTCGGCGCTGTCGGCTGGTCGTCTTTCATTCTTGATTCTGCTGCTCTCAAGTAGCCGCGTTGTGATGGCTGCGAGTGATTGAAAGGGGAGTGGTTCGTTCTCGTTGTCTGCGTTGCTCATGGTCGGATTTGAGGCCGTGAGTTTTCCAAATGTTGGAAAAGCGTTCCGGAGTTTTGTTCATGCGTAAAGAAATCGCCCTGATTGCAGGGCCTCGGGGCTGGGGGGACACGAAGTTGAGTTGGCTCGCGCGCGTGCCGCGCGAAGTCAAAAAGGCGTTGGGGACTGAGCACGAAACGGTGTCGTTTCGGACGGTCAAAAGCCTCTGGTACGGGGCGATTGCAAATCCGGATCACCACGCGGCGCGCGATGTTCGAAGGGCGGCGGAAATAGTGAAGGCGCGCAACGACGCGCAAGCTTTGGCGGCAAAGTACAAAACACTAGTTGGGGCATTGAATGCGACAAATCCGGGTATCTACAGCGAGGATATTGCTCGCCTTGAGCGCGTGGCTCGCTTGCTGTGCGGTGGCGATAGATCCTGAAACCTTTGCGGCGGGGGTGGCTCAATGATGGGGGCCGCCGCAAAACGAGTGGCAACCGAAACCGAATTGAAGGCGCATAAGCGCCGGGCGGCCTTCTGGCAATCAATCGCTGACAAGGCCGCCGCTCTCAAAGAGCGAAAGCAAGGCGCGCATCAGCCGCGCGACGCGGCGCCCGAAGCGGTAGCCGCGCAAGTCGACCCGCCGGCGGCGCATGTCGTGGCGCTTGGTGCGGCGTTGCCGCTCCCGCCGATGAAACGGCCGTGGTTTCGGATCGTCGGTGCCTCGGTGGCGACGTCGCCGCGGGTGAGTGAAATTCAGGAAGTAGTTTGCGCGGCCTTCGGCGTTCAGCTGGTCGACCTGACGTCAGCGCGGCGCACCGCCAACCTGGTCAAGCCGCGTCAGGTAGCAATGTATCTCGCCAAGACAATGACCGGGAAAAGCCTCCCGGAGATTGGGCGCCGCTTCGGCGGGCGCGATCATACGACGGTGTTACACGCGGTCCGCAAGATCGCACCGAAAGTCGAATTCAACGAGGAATCTACCGAGTTATTCGACCCCGAGCTTTCGGATTTGGTCAAGGCGCTGCGCTCGGACATAGAGGCGAGGCGCAACACATGAAGCCCGGCCTTACCAACGCGCAGCGAGACGCGCTGAAGTGGCTCGCCGAACATAGCGGCGACGGGGTGTTTGATCGATACGGCGTCTTGCTTGCTGCGGGCGAACTGGCGCCTGTCATGCGGTCGACCTGGAACGCGCTCCGCGCGCTCGGCCTGGTCGAATTCTACAATCCGGCGCGGAAGGGCTACGGCCGCGTGAAGCTGACACAAGGGCCCGGCCGATGACTAAGGCTTATCCGGAGGGCGTCCCGGTCGACGTCTGCCATAGCTTCGAAAAGCTGGCGATCGAGGTCCGCGCGCTCGGCTTCAAGCGATATTCCGCTGACGCGATCCTGCACCGTGTGCGCTGGCATATGCACGTTGAGCGCGGCAACCGAGGCTTCAAGGCAAACAATAAGTGGTCGGCGCCGCTCGCGCGCTGGTTCCTGAAAATTCATCCGGAAGCCGCGGGCTTCTTCGAACTGCGCGAAAGGCTGGACGCATGACTGCAACACTGCACCTTCCCGGGACATATCCGCCCGGGCTGATGAAACAGGACCACACGGACATTGTCCGGGACGGTCTGATTTTGTCGATGTGGTCAGACCGAAAGGACATAAGCGACATTGCGTCCGCGCTGAACATGCGCCCGGCGGCCGTGGCGAACCGCCTGGCGTGGCTGCGCGATCGGGCGCGCGATGTGTGAGGGCGAACCGTCGTCCTATTGGGTGACGTCTACCGGCCTTTAATGGCCGCTCTCGGATCTGTGTACCCGTCGCGCGAACTTGCTGACCAAATGGCCGGGCGCGACCGGCTGGCTTGCGTAGAGGTCAAGGTAGGCGTCGGCCTGGGTGCGACGCTGTTCAACATGACAAGGCATGGGAAATCATAAAATGAACGAAGTGGACACGATCGGCGGCAATGCAAGGGAGCAATTGCGTTCGATCATAGAGCGCGTCGAGCGGCTGGAAGAGGAAAAGAAAACCATCGCCGATGATGTTCGCGACGTCTACGCGGAAGCCAAGGGCAACGGTTACGACGTCAAGGCGCTGCGAACGATCGTCCGGCTTCGAAAGCAGGACGCCAACGAGCGCGCCGAGGCGGAAACCATCCTGGAAACCTACATGCAAGCGCTGGGAATGCTCTAATGAGCGGCCGTTGGTTCCGGATGTATGATGACGTGATTAACGATCCGAAGGTGATGAAGCTTCCGGAGGCAACGCGCTGGCATTGGGTGGCGGTACTGTGCGCCGCGTCGAAGAACGGCGGGAAAGTCCCGCCTGCCGCTGAGTTGGCCTTTCTGCTGCGGATGACGGATCAGCGCGCGGCCTCGCTGGTTGCTGAGCTGCTTCGCGCTGGGTTGCTCGATAAGGTCGACGGCGGATTTGTGCCGCACAATTGGGAGGGCCGGCAATACAAGTCGGACGGCTCAACGGAACGGGTTAAGCGTTTCAGGGAACGGCAGCGAAACGTTTCAGGCAACGTTCCGCCGGCCGTTTCTGAAACAGGACCAGAAGCAGAAGCAGAAGCAGAACAGAAGCAGAGCAGAGCAGGCGAGGCGCCGCGCGCTGCTCAAGTTGATTTGGTGGAAGAGGCGCTTCGCGCTGATCTGCGGGAAATCCTGGGATCCGACGTCGACCTGTCCCGCTGCGCGGACTGGATCGCCAAGGGGTACGATAGCGGCATGGTCCGCGAAGTCGTCCGCGAGCTGCGGCGCCGCAAGCCGGACGTCAAGTCGCTAGCCTATTTCGATGGTGCGCTTGCCGAACGGCATGGGAAGCGGGCCGAAACGCCCTCGGAGCGCGCCGGCTACGCCGCATTTACAGACTTCGACAAGGTGATTTCGATGTTTGTCCGAACCGGCGTTTGGTCCCGGTATGCCGGGCCGGAGCCGGGCATGCTTGGTTGCCGCGCGCCCCGCGAGCTGCTGGCAAAGCATGGCATTGACGTCATCAGCGGGCAGAGAGTTCGAAAGGCGAGCTAGGCGCTCAATCGGGAGGTTAAGGCGCCACCTTGGAATAGTTAAATAGCTAACCCAGCATTTATTCGTTTTGAAACGAAAGGCTGCGATCGTTAGGGGTTGGGGGATGGCAGAAGGTTAGGGCAATGCTCAAAAACGGCAAGTACGTCGCATGGTTCAAAACGCCATCGCAGCCGGGCACCGGAGTCATTCATTTGCTCGATGGATCGATTACCGGAGGCGACAGCATCCTCTCGTATTCTGGGACTTACCAGGTCCGCGGGGATGAGTTTACCGCCATCCTAAAGACGATCAGACACACCAAAGGTCATGAATCAGTTTTCGGCGCAGACAATTTGACGTTGCGCCTTAAGGGCAAAGTGGTTGGGCGCGTCGCCAAGGTCATCGGAACGGCCGACGAGTGTCCGCACACGCCTTTCGAGGGAACCTTGATCTACAGCGAGCAGGAACAGCAGATGCCAGATCGAGAAGTGCCCGCTTTCGATCCAAAGAAATTACCAAAGTCGATTCAATCTCGCTGAACTCACAAGCGAAGACGTCTGGCCGGAACATCTACCACCCGCGGTGAGGCAGCAGGCCAACTGTCCCCTAGAAGTAAAAGCCAGCGGAGATACGCACAGAAATTTGCAAATGTGCTGCTCGCCCTCTTGGCGCATTAGGCAAATCAGTCGCTTGCCCATTGCACATGAGCATTCACGATTTAAAAATTCGCATGGCGGACGTCGCAGGGATTGAAACCCTGACGATGGGCGTTGAAGCCGGCCGGATTGTCCTTCGCTGGGATGGCTACTCCGCCGCGGTCGACGCTTCAGCCTCTGATGCTGACTGCGAGACAGCCGTTCGGAACGCGATCAAGCTTCCGCCTGTATCCCTGATCCCTGACAAGCCGGCTGCAATCTCTGTGGCGGCAAAAGCCTATGGAGCTGCCACCATGTCAATCAATCCCGCCAGTGCCGGCGCCAGCGTCAAGCAGATGATGGAAGAGCACACCCGCATGATGGGGGAAATCCAGCAAGCCCAACTCCGGATCCTGGAAGGGACGTTGGCACGTCAGCGGGAGACGGTCGCCGGCGCCGTGGGGAAGATCGCTCAACAGATTGACGGGCAGACCGACGAATTCCTGTCGGCCCTCGGCCAGTTCTCCAACGATCTCGGGTAAGCGAAACCCCAATGGGCCGGCCCTCTGATTACTCCCTCGAACTCGCAACCTTGATCTGCGCCAAGATGGGCGAGGGCGAAAGCGTCCGCTCGATCTGCCGGGGTGACGACATGCCGGCTTTGTCGACAGTGTTCCGCTGGCTGGCGGCCCATCATGAGTTTCAGGAACAGTACGCGCGCGCGATGGATGCACGGGCAACGCTCCTGGCGGAAGAAATCCTAGAGATTTCAGACGATAGCAGCGGCGACGCGGTGACGGACCCTGAAACGGGTGACGTCCGGATGAATGCGGAATTCGTGGCGCGCTCGAGGCTTCGGGTAGATGCGCGGAAGTGGCTGGCGGCTCGAATGTCTCCGCGGAAGTACGGCGACAAGATCACGCAAGAGCACGTCGGCGGCGATGGCGGGCCGATCAAGCAGGAAATTACCAGGATTGAGCTAGTCGCCGCGCCGTTCCCGGCCGGCATGGGGGAGGAGGGGGCCTAGGTGAGTAGTCTTGAGCAGCGATTGCAGGACCGCGTACAGGAGTTGGAGGGGCTGCTAGGTGTGGGCAATGATGTCGTGTCGCGGCTTATGACCGTGCTCGATGCCACCCCCCAGCAATGCGAAATGGTCGGCTTCATGCTTCGGCGTGCGGTCGCTACCCGAACCGGAATGTTTATCGCCTTGTTTGGTGCTCGGCCTGAGTGTGACCAACCGGACATGAAGTTGATTGACGTCCAGATGGTCCGCGTCCGCGGGGCGCTCCTGGCGCTCGGGATCGAGGTCCAAACCGCATGGGGCTCCGGCGGCTGGTATCTGTCCGCGGCAGATAAGGCGACGCTGCGGCGCCTGATGAGGGAAGGCGGGGAATGATATTCCGTTAGCTGCGGCGCGCTACTGGCGGATATGAGCGCGGCGCAACTCCTACTTCCCCCGAAGCTTGTCCCGGTCTTTACCGGCGATGCCATGTATCGCGGCGCCTATGGTGGCCGCGGCTCGGCCAAAACGCGCTCGTTCGCCAAGATGACGGCGGTCCGGGCGATGATGTGGGCGAAGGAAGGCCGCGAGGGGATTATTCTCTGCGGTCGCGAGTTCATGAACTCGCTTGCGGATAGCTCTCTTGCCGAAGTGAAGGGCGCCATTGCCTCGGAACCGTGGCTCCGCGACTTCTTCGACGTCGGCGAAACCTACGTGCGGACGAAATGCGGGCGGATTTCCTACGTTTTCGCCGGCCTGCGGCATAACCTGGACAGCATCAAATCCAAGGCGCGTATCCTGCTGCTCTGGGTCGATGAAGCCGAACCGGTGAGCGCGGACGGTTGGGCCGTCACCATTCCGACCGTGCGCGAAGAGGGCGCCGAAATCTGGGTAACTTGGAACCCCGATCGCAAGAAGAGCGCGACGCACAAGCGTTTCAGGCAAAGCCCGCCGGAAGGCGCGAAAATCATTGAACTGAATTGGCGGGATAACCCGTTCTTTCCCAAGATCCTCAACACAACGCGGCTCGATGATTTCAAGAACCGTCCAGATCAGTATGATTGGATTTGGAACGGCGGTTTCCGAACGGTGGTCGAGGGCGCCTATTACTCCAAGCCGCTCCTGCTCGCCAAAGACCAGAAGCGGATTGATTTCGTCCCGCTCGATCCGCTTATGCAGGTCCGCGCCTATTTCGACATAGGCGGCACTGGCGCGCGCGCTGATGCGGTGGCGATCTGGGTTTGCCAGTTCGTCGGGCAGAAAATCAACGTCCTGGA
>JBEVJO010000328.1:0-3849 GCA_040510175.1 Caulobacterales bacterium | reverse complement strand
GACCAGCGCTTAAATTCCCGTCCATGGCGCGCGATCCCAGCGTTACGCTTCAGGTCAAATTCTTCATCGAACCAAGATCCGACGGGATCAACGGCACGACGTCGCGCAGCTTAAATCGCCAGCGGCCATCGATTTTTACGTACTCATCGCTGTAATAGGAGAACACGCGCGCATCGCCGCCGCTTTTGACCCGCGCCTCACCGAATATATAGGCACGGCCTTTGGCCGTATCACCAGTATATTCTGTAATAACGTGGTTGGTGACGAAATGCGCCGTGCTCGACAATTGACCGAGCGAGTTGTTGTAGAATTGGCTGAGCTGCGCAGCGCCCACAGCGCGAGTCTGGCCTGATTTGATTTCGTCCACCACCCCGTCTTCGGTGAACAAAGCCACCACGCCGTCCGGCCCATCGATACGCTTGTGATCGACGCAAAAAGCATAGGCGTAAGTGAGTTCGGCGATCGCCAGTTTTTCTTCGACTGGAATTTTGACCATTCTTAACCCTTTCAATTACGTTTGGTTAAATATTAGCGCTTGTTCTTCCAGCCAGCGAAAGCCTTGGTAGCGAATTGCTCAAACGATGTCGGCGGACGACCAAGGAGCCATGTTAAGACGTTTGGGTTGCCCACGAACTCATTGGCGCTGTACCACTTGCAGATCGACCGCATGATCGAGATTTCGTGATGAAGATGATCGCCCGGACTGTCGGTGCCGTACAGCAATTTGAACAAGTCCTCAGGCGTTTTTTCCTGGGCCTTCACGTCCTTGCCCATGACGCGCGACAGGATGCGGGCAACTTCATATGCCGTCAATTTATCGGGTCCGACCAGTTCGTATGAAGCATAATAATGCTTTTCGCCTTCGCACAACACTTTCAGACCGACGTCGGTAAGATCGTTGATGTCGACCAGAGAGCCCCGTCCCCGCTCAATGTTCCAGAACACGGTGAATACGCCCGTCTCAAACACCGGCTGAATATAGACCTCTGGCATCATGTAATCGCACGGCTTCAGGACAGTATATTTCAGGCGAGACTGCGCCAGCTTTTCCTCGACGTCGCGTTTATAGCGGTGCTGAATGATATCGATGATCGGATGCAGGACTGCACTGTAGACGACATGACGGACGCCGGCTTTCTTCGCGGCTTCGATCATAGCCAATCCCATCGCCTTTTCCTCGCGCACTGCAGCGGGACCGACATGATAGATCGCATCGATGCCTTCCGCCGCGCGGGCATAAACTTCTGGGTCGCTGAGGTCGCCGACGAAGACTTCCGTGGCGCCCAAGCGCTTTAACTCCTCGTCCTTTCCGGCCGACGCTCGCGCCGCCCGGATTCTGTATCCAGCCGCCGCCAGTTTCGGGATCAAAAGCTGACCTTGGTGACCGTACGCAGCTGTGACAAGGATCATGATTTTTCCTTTACTTGATTAATGGCGCAATTGAATGAGGTTTGGCAGTCGAAACGGCTGGCCATCCTTCATCGAGGCGAATTCGCTACGCTCGTAGCCTTCTTCCTCGACGACGCGCGCCTGCATCAGGTCGCCGCGCCCCGCTTGGCTTACGGCCAATTCACCGTCCGCCGCCATTGTGTTCGGCCGCCGCACAAAGCGCGCGTCGTCGCCAAAGAACACGAGCACCAAAGTGCGCCGACGAACACCGGGCCTTGTGGGTGCGCCACCATGAAGAATCGATGGATGAAACAGCAAAGCGTCGCCCGGACTGACGTCGAACGATTGAATATTCCAAGCGTCTCTATTCGCCTCGATGTCCGGGAGGCGGGGCATTTTGGTGTTCAAGTACAAAGGCAATGTGTCATCATCGCCCTTGAAGCTGCTGCCATTGTGCAATGGCCCACGATGCGATCCAGGGATGAATTCAAGTTGACACTCGCGCGGCAGCGGATCCAGCGTGATCCACAAGCGCACCGCATTGTCGCCTTCGAGCGGCACGTAAGACGTGTCTTGATGCCAGGGCGTCCGGCGGCTCTCGCCCTCCTTCAAAAACACTTGCTCGTAATAGAGCCAAAGGTTCCTACCGCCGCAACACGCCAGTGCAATGTCGGCGACCGGCGTATCCCAGAGCAACGCCTGAAACTCTTTTGACTGCCAGGATTTCGGATTGGTCAGATCGGTGAGGTTGGTGCCCTTCGACCATCCATTGGCCTTGAAGTCCACGCGATTTGCGGAGCGGTTCGCAATTCGATAGTCGAAAGCCGACTCCACGATCTGCATATCTTTCTGTGAGAAAACCTTTGGAACATGTACAACGCCATCCTCCTTGAACATCATTTGCAAATGTGCCGCGTCCTGCGCGCCAATCTCTGTCATATCGACCTCCCTCAAAACCTTTGGGGCGCTTGAATCTTAATCTGTTCGAAATCTGCTACGCTGGTGCAACCACACAGGCGCATCGCATCCTCAAAATCCTTCTTCAGAAGCTCCAGCACGCGAGTGGCGCCTTCCTCACCGTCCGCCGCCACTCCGTAAGCCAAAGGCCTCCCCGTCATGCAGGCGCGGGCGCCCATCGCCAGAGCCGTCGCGATGCCAGACCCTTGCCGCAACCCACCGCACTGAATGACTTCGGCATTGCCGGAGACCGCCTTTGTCACCTCTTCAACCAAAGATAAGCTGGCGGGCGCGTGGTCCAGCCCAATGCCGCCATGATTGCAAATGACCACCGTACCGGCCCCGCAATCGACGGCGCGTCGTGCATCATCGCCAGACATCACGCCCTTGACGGCGAATGGGCCATCCCAGCGCCTGCCTACCTTTTCGATCTCACCCCAGTTCATATTCTGTTGCGCGATCTTGGCGTAGAAATCAGCGCCGATCACATGGCCGCGCGCCGCTGCGCGATTGGCCAGATCGGTAAATCCGGTCTTTGCTTGTTTCTGCCGGCGAATCCATTCGGGGTGCCGGGCTATAGCTAGCTTCGTGCGCAGCGGAACCGGCCCCAACGCACCGTCTAGGTTCCAGCGATCGACGCGCGGACGAGATGGCGTCACCGGAACATCGATCGTCACTGCCAAGGCCTTAAAGCCGCTTTGCTTCGCGCGCGCAATCAAATCCTGCGTCAGCCATTCATCCGTCAAAAGATATAACTGAAACATTTTAGGACCGGCGCCCGCGCGCGCGACCTCTTCCATGGGGAGCGTTGAATAGGTGGACAGCCCCATCATGACGCCCAGCTTTCCAGCTGCAGCTGCAATGGACTTTTCGGCGTCGGGCCAGATGAAGCCCAAGCCCCCCATCGGTGCGACGACCATCGGGAAACTTATCTTCTGACCGAAGACGCTCGTTGACGTATCAACGTTGCGTACATCTCTTCCAACCCGCGGCACTGGGCGATACCGCGCGAAGGCGTCGGTATTGTCATTCCGTGCGTTCTCGATTCCGCTGCCGGCGTCAAAAAAGTCGAACACGGGCGCAGGCAGACGCCGGCGGGCGCGCTCTCTATAATCGGCCACGTTGGCGTGGATCGGCATTCCCTGCTCCAATTGCATCCGCGACAAACACATCGCGCGCCCCGGCTCCCGTTCCGAAGCATGCTTATGATCCCTGCGTGCCATCGAACGGGCTGAAGGGCTATTCTTGCGACGCGCCAGACGGCGCTTTGTCGCTTCCCTGCAAATCTTTGTCACGGATTGAGAAGCGGGCCAATTGAGCGCGCAACAGAGCATCTGTAGGCTTTGCTCCATTGATCGCTGCGCGCCGACCGCCGACGCAGCGCCCTTTCAAAATGGAGCGCGCATGACTGGTCTGGACCTGCAGGATAAAGCGGCGATCGTCACCGGCAGCGCGTCCGGTATGGGCCGGGAGACCGCGAAATTGTTCGCGCGGCGGGGCGCT
>JBEVJO010000327.1:0-3664 GCA_040510175.1 Caulobacterales bacterium | reverse complement strand
CGGCCAAGCAAATTCAGCTCAGCTACATTCTCTAGCGAATCCAGCAGCACGCGAAACGGCGCCCGCCACGGATCGTCACCGAAATTCGACAGGCCCGTATGCCGCCGCGCAGCCTCTAGAAGAGAGTCTTCATCCAGCGGCACGACGCCGCGAATATCCAGACATGAACCTTCCTGGTTCAGACGTTCCGCCCAATCCGCGCGGGCGGTCCAGGCGTCACTGTTCACTCGCGTCATGCCTTCCGCCTTCTTTTTTCGCGGAGCGCTTAAAGGTCAGCCTTGGGATTCGCGACCGCCTTCGAGCGCCGCCAATAAACTAACAGCATGCACATCAGCGCCCACGCGGCGCCGAGCGCCCAGCCGGCCAGCACGTCAGTTGGATAATGCACGCCGAGATACACCCGCGTGAAACCGACCATCAATGTCAAGGCGATTGCAAGGCCAATGCAGAACGCCTTGAGGCGCTTGCGCGAATGCGCCGCCGCCAGCATGCCGCCCAGCGTCAGATAGACGACCGCCGACATCATCGCGTGACCGCTTGGGAAACTGGGGTTGGACACTTCGACGATATGCGCCACGAAATCCGGCCTCGGCCGGTCGAAGAAAGCTTTCAAGCCATTGCTCAATATCGTACCGCCGAGCGCCGCGGCGACCGCCACCCCCGCCAAAAGCTTTTGCCCCGCCAGCAGCAAATAAAGCCCGACGGCGAGCACGATGACGATCAACACCGTGGTGTCGCCGAAGCTGGTGAGCTCGATCATCGTATGTTCGAAACCGCGGCCGCCGATCGGGTTCGCGGTGTCGCCTGGCGTGCGTAAAGCTAGCAGGATCGCTTTGTCGATTCCATGCGTGTCGCCTTCGGCGACTTCGTCCGCAAGACCCATAAAACCCAGGATCAGAAAAGCCGCCGCGCCAAACCCGACAAGCACCAGGCTATTCTGCCGCCGCAGCCAGCCAAACAGCCGCGAGATGATGGCGAAAAGACGCGTCACGCCGTCAGTTTCGCCATTTCTTCTTCAGACAGTTCGAAATTCGCGAAGACATTCTGCACGTCATCCAGATCATCCAGCGTGGAAAGCAGCTTCATCAAGGTCGAAGCCGCGTCGCCATCAACGGGGATGGTGTTTTGCGGTTTCCAGATGATCTTCACCGACGCTGGGTCGCCGAATTTTTTCTGCAACGCGTCTGAGACAGCCGACAATTCGGAGAACTCGCAAATGACGACATGCTGTTCCCCCTCGTCCTCGCCAAGGCTCTCCAGCGTGCAATCTTCGGCGCCAGCCTCGATGGCGGCGTCCATCATTGCGTCTTCGCTCGCCGCTTTCGCCGGATAGCGGATTTCGCCTACCCGCGAGAAGCCGGAGGTCACGGCGTTGGTGGTGGCGAGATTGCCGCCCAATTTGGTGAAGGTGGAGCGCACATCGGCGGCGGTGCGGTTGCGATTGTCGGTGAGAGTTTCGACGATCAAGCCGACGCCAGCCGGGCCAAACCCCTCATAGCGGACATATTCAAGCTGCTCGCCACTGCCGCCGAGAGCGCGGTCGATCGCACGCTGAACGTTGTCCTTCGGCATGTTCTCGGCGCGGGCCAGCGCGATCGCGCGATACAAGGCCGCGTTTGAAGTAGGATCAGGTCCGCCGGCGCTCACCGCGGTTTGGATTTCGCGCGCGATCTTGGTGAAATGCTGGGCGCGCTTTTTGTCCTGCGCGCCCTTGCGGTACATGATGTTCTTAAATTTGGAATGGCCGGCCATGCGCCTGTAATCCGGAGCTTGTTGATCTGAAGGCGTTGGTTTAGCCAAAGGCGCGCCAAAGCGCCAGAGCAGCCTTTTAGTTTAACAAAACAAATCAATAGGCCGCATCAGGCCAGGGAGGAGACGAGTATCGCGGGACAAGCGCCTGCGTCTGGCACGTTGGCCCGGATCAGCTCGTCCCCAACTTGGCGCACAATTTTTTCAAAAGCCGCCAAATCGGGCGCTTCGACGTTCAAGCCTGGAATGTCCGTGTGATGGACGAACCAGGTTTTCGCCGCGCTGTCCCATGCCGCAACGACGGTAAATGACTTCCGCATAGCCAGCCCCGGACGCCTTCTGTCCGACAAATAGGTGCGACGGCCCCGCAGAACGCCGTGGTGGAGCTTATCCTCGTCGACCCGCTTACGCAGGTGGGCGCCGTGTGTCCGAAGGTTGGCGGCGAAGCGCCTACCCGCAGACAGAGACAGCTCCCTATTCGAGAGAATACGGCCGGCGGGATGTATGTCCCCACGCACGCCGCAGAAACCGCCGCATCCCTGACGTAGAGAGCGCCGGACCGCACCGCAAGCCCGCTGATGGTTGACGCCCATTTGCGGCGCATTTCGCTTGGCCAAATGGCGGCACAGGCGCACAATCAATCCCAGGTTCGGCGGAGCGGCGCACGGGCCTCGTCATGCCCCCGAAGCGGCGCTCTTCCGGCTGCGAAACGCAGGGAGAAAGCCATGACCATTGCAAGTCGCATCAAAGACTATCTCGACAGCTCTGAGACCTTCTACGAGACCGTCCCCCATCCACGCACCGCCACCTCGGCGCGTTCGGCGGAAGCCGCGCACGTTCCTGGCGACGGCGTCGCTAAATCGGTCGTAATTCATCACGAGGAAGGCTATGTGCTCGCCGTCGTGCCCAGCACCTGCCGCGTCGACTTACGCACGCTGCAGGAGGTCATCGACCGCCGCATGGGCCTCGCCAGCGAAACAGAAGTGGAATCGCTGTTCGACGACTGCGACAGCGGCGCCGTGCCGGCCTTGGGCGCGCCTTATGGTGTGCCCATGGTGATCGACCGCAGGCTGGAAGGCCAAGACGCGATCTGGTTTGAAGGCGGCGACCACAAGACGCTGGTGAAAATGTCCGGTAGTGATTTCGACCGGCTCACCCGCAACTGCAAGCACGCCTCGTTCAGCCGCCGCGCTTGATCATTTGCGCGGTTCAACAGCGCGCCGCGCCTTGATGAGATTTTGCGCCCGCGCCACCAGCTCACGCGCGCTGAACGGTTTTGTCAGCACGTCCTGCGCGCCACTGCGCAACAGGCGCACGCGCATTTCCTCATCCGCGCGCGCCGTGACGAGCATTACAGGCGTGCGCTCGAAAATAGGCCGGCGGCGCAATTCGGACAAAAGCTGATCGCCTGCCATGTCCGGCATCATCAGGTCGCTGATAATCAAATCGGGCTGCAAGGCTTCCGCCTTCATCAGGCCCAGACGTCCGTTTTCAGCGCACGCGACCTGGAACTCATCGCGCAGACATTCTTCGATGAAGCCGCTCATGTCGCGATTGTCTTCCACGATCAGGATCAGCGGCCGGTCCTTGACGCCGACGATGCCCGAGGACGCGGTGGTTTCCGTCTCATAAAAGGTGGCGTTGAAGTAAGCGGGATCCGAGGTGCGCATGTTTGGAATGGTGCCGACGTCCACGCCGGGCGGGGCCACCGTGGGCGTTTCAAACTCGAACAGGGCGCCGCCGTCCGGCGCGTTGCGCACCTCGATGCGTCCGCCCATGAGATCGAGCAATTCCTTGGCGATGGCGAGCCCAAGTCCAGTGCCGCCAAACCGCCGCGTCGCCGCATCGCCCTGGCGGAAGGGCTCAAAAATCACCTGACGCATCGACGCCGCCACGCCCGGCCCGCTGTCCTCCA
>JBEVJO010000326.1:0-3257 GCA_040510175.1 Caulobacterales bacterium | reverse complement strand
ATGCTGATGACGGCGCTATTGCCGGCGACTTGGATTATCTGGAAGTCTACGGCAAAGCCTCTATCGCTCCGGTCGAGCCTCTGACCTTGGGCGCCGCAGTGTTCTATTCGCCTGAATTCCCGCTCAAAGGCGGTGACGCTTGGTACGGTGAAGTCAATGCCGGCTACACGCTCACCGACGCTTTGGCCGTGTCAGGCGCTTTCGGCTACCAAACCACCAAGACGAACGGGTACTTCGCAGGTGACGACAATTACATGACCTGGAATATCGGCGCGACCTACAGCATCGCCGGTTTCGGTCTCGACGTGCGTTATTCCGACACCGATGTGTCGAACGCCGACGGCTACAAGGACAAGTTCTTTGTCACTTTGAAGCGCGCTCTGTAATTCATCTCGGGGCTATCCCCGAAACAGAGTTTGCTGAAACAAGACCAGCCGCCGCGTCCCATGACGCGGCGGCTTTTTGTTGGCGCTGCTGACGGCGAAAAGGCGTCCGTAACGCGCGCGATTCGCTAAGCCGTCACAGAATCAGGGGCAAATTGGACGCGAAAACCCGATAGCGCCTCGGTACGTCACTCTTTTTGCGGCGCGACATCAGTAGAGGCAGCAGACTGCCATCACAGGGCCACGCCATCCGATCTTTGCGGACCCGCCGCTGCTGAATCTTATATTCATCAAAGTCCTGCAGAATCGCGAATGGTAATCATAAACATCAAGCGCTTGTTTCTGCCTATTTGATGCGTTTGACGCACTGCAATATCGAGTGTTCGGTTAGTTCAAACGAGTCGGTTTTCTAGGCCCGCGTGTCATTTTTTGTTGATAATGGGGGGATTAACCAATCTAATTCCACCATCTGGGGCAGACTGACGGTCCGGTTTGCCTTTTCAGGTGGAAGCGTTTGGGCATGCGAACAGAAACTTTGACGCTCGAGACGCAGCTTCTGCGTTTGGCGCCGCGAATGCGGCGCTTTGCTTCCGTCTTGATGCAGGGCGCATCAGACGCCGACGTCCTGGTAAGCGCTGCCTTCGATAATATCTGGCGCGTCGCTGGCGGCAAGCCGGTCCTGCAACATCGGCTCGACTATCAGCTCTTCAGCGAAATTGTCGCCGTCTGGCGCAAGGACTGCCCGACCACGCACACCGGCGCACAAAACGGGCTTTCTCCCGCCAAGGCCGCCATCGTGGCCTTGCCGACAGATGAAAGGCTCATCATCGCGCTGATGGTCATCGAACGAATGAGCGCCGATCAGGCTGCCGGCATTTTGGCGATCACGCCGCAGCGCGCGTCGCAGATTCACGCTCGCGCGCGGCGCGCTTTGGACCTTGCGCTTGGCGCTGGCCGCCGCGCCGAGGGAGCCGCCTAGAGGCCCCACGTGCCCAATATTCCGTTTGTCCCAGAGCATAAGCTGATCGCCTATGCCGACGGCTTTCTACCGCCTGCCGAAATGGCCCAGATCGAGGCGGCGCTCACCCGCAGTCCGGCTCTGGCCAAGCGCGTGGCGCGCATCAAGCAAACCCGAGAACTCGCCGCCGCGTCGTTCGACGATGCACTGGCCCAACCCTTGCCCAGCGGCATCCTCAAGGCCGCCGCCGGCGCGGGCATCAATTTGCGCAGACCCCTCACCTATTGGCAGGCCTTCGCGGCGATCGGAATATTGATCGCCGGACTTTTAATCGGCCGCTTCAGCGTACCCAGCGCGCAATCGCCGGGCGCGCCACGTTTGGCGATCGCCGCGCCGCGCGGCGCCGTTGCCGGGCCGGAGCTGAGCGGTTTTCTCAATACGGCCGAGACCGGCCAGGAATTGATCATTGGCGACCATTTGCCCGCCAAGATGACCTTGAGCTTTCCGGCCAAGGGCGGCCAAGCTTGCCGACAATTCCAAGTGGGCGCGGAACTGCAAATGATGAACGCCGTAGCGTGCAGGCATGAGAACGAATGGCGCATCGAGATCATCGCACGGGCGCTGGAGCCCGACCCCATCAAGGCCACCTCGGGCTTGGAACGCGACCCCGTCAACGTCGCGATTGACCAGATCATCGAAGGCGCCCCACTCGACGCCACGCAGGAACGCGCCGCCATCGCGAACAAATGGCGCAGCGCGCACGCGACGTCTGCGCTGGATGCCTCCGAATAAATTGCCAAAACCGGTCAAACACCGGTAGATCAGCGGCGCGCGCACGTGGCGAAATTGGTAGACGCACAGGACTTAAAATCCTGCGACGCAAGTCTTGCGGGTTCGATTCCCGCCGTGCGCACCAACCTTCGCTTGCTTCGCTCAATCCCCCAGCATCACCCGGACAAAGGCGGCGCGTGTTTCCACATCAACGCCAGCCACCGCGAAATAGGCTTCGGCAGATCCCCATTCCTGATCCACCGCGCGCAAGGCGGCGTTGAGCAGCCGGGCGTCTACGCGCGCCATTGCGCCGGCCACCTCTTCGTGGAATCGCACGCCAAGACGCTTTTCGAAATAATCCGGCAGGGGGACTGTCCCCTTGCGTAGATTTTGTTCGTAGATTTCGGACCGCAGATAATCGGCCACGACCGCTTCGCGATCGACGCCAGCCAGCTCCAAAAGCAAGCCGACTAGAACGCCGGTGCGGTCCTTGCCAGCGGTGCAGTGAACCAGCGCAGGGACTTCGCCGCTTGCCAGAGCGCTGATAACTTTCGTCATATGCGGCGCGAGGCGCGCGGGCATTTTGCTGTAACTTTTTTCAAGAATAAGACGCGCTTCTTCGGCGTCGGAACTGTTGGCCAGCGCCTGCATCGCCGCACTGCGCTTGCCATGCAGGTCGCCGAACAATTCGACGTGTAGCAAGCGCGCCGGTCCCGCCCAATCATTGGGCGCGAGTTCGCGCTCCGTGGCCGAGCGCAAGTCGCAGACCAGTTTGATGTTGAGATCAGTCAGTTCGCGGCGGTGCTGCGCCAGAAAGCTGGCCGGCCCTTCGCTGCGATAGATCACACCCTTTTTCACAGGCTTGCCATGGACGGTGTCCAGGCCGCCGACATCGCGGAAATTGAGGAGAGAGAGCGCGTCCGTCATCCGTCATCCTGAAATTTAAAGCGGGGCCCGTGCGCAGTGTGGCGGACTTGCCGCCTTAATCCAAGACGGCGGCCGAGAGTGGGCTGTTCGATTCCGTCGCAGACGCGGCGTGCGGAGTGCGGGTCACGCGCGGTTTAAGGCCGAATAGCGGACGGATCGGCTCAATCCGGCGGACGATTTCGTAAATCGCCAGAGAGCCGCAGAGCGTGACCAACACC
>JBEVJO010000325.1:0-4922 GCA_040510175.1 Caulobacterales bacterium | reverse complement strand
ACCAGCAAAAAGACATAGGCGGGACCGGAGCCCGAGACTGCCGTGACCGCATCAATCGCGGACTCGTTCGCCACGCGCTCAACCGCGCCGAGCGGCGCGAGGAGGGCTTCGACCTGTGCGTAGTCGTCGGGCGGTAGTCCGGGGCTTTGCGCATAGGCGGTGACGCCGCGGCCGATGGCGCCGGGCGTGTTCGGCATAGCGCGCACGACCCGCGCAGCGCCGAGATGCATTTTGATGGCGGCGATCGTCACGCCGGCCATGATCGAAATCACTAATGTGTTCGGGCCGACAAATGGAGCAAATCCCGCAGCGGCGCTTGAGAACGTCTGGGGTTTGATTGCCAGGATCAGCGTGTCGAGCACATCGGCGCCTTGCGGCGGCGGATTGAGCTTAGCGTCGAGCGCCTTCAGTGTCGCACTGGCGTCGGCGCCGAGTTGCGGTTCAAAGACGATAACGGTGCGATCAAAGCCATCGCGCCGCGCCTTGGCCCAGCCGGACAGCAGGGCAGAGCCCATTCGCCCCGCGCCGGCGATCCCTAAAACAGCTGAGGTCATGTTTGCGGTCCCCTGGTTACGCACGCGGCCCGCGGGCGCGCCGGGGCAACTTTTACTAAGCTTCGCCGACGGTCTCGAACAAGGCCGCCGCCGCCGCTTCTTCCGGCGTCTTGCCGGCCCAGATCAAGAAATTGAAGGCTGGGAAAAAGCGGTTCGCAGAATCGATCGCGGCGGCCAAAACGGCGGCGATTTCGCCCGGCGTCGCTTCGTCACGGTCGATCAGCGGCAGCACATGGCGGAACGCGACATTGCCTTCTTCAGCCCACAGTTCGAAATGGCCCAGCCAAAGCTGCTCGTTGATCAGCGCGATCAGGCGGCAGCAATCGTTCATGCGCTGGGACGGTACGCGAATATCCAGACCCAAAGTGAGGGTCAAAGTCGGCGGTTCGATCCGGGATGAGAAAAAGCCGTGCAGGTCAGCCCATTGGCCGGGCAGGCCAAAATGCACTTCGGACTCCTCAGCCCGTTCATGCACATAACCTTCCAGCGACAGGATTTGTTCGACCAGATCGAGCGGATCCATAATACGCGGCTCGATATCGATGTTGGGGCGTTCCATTCGAACCCTCCGATCCTCCTGCGGCAGGGACAGCCTTGCGCAGAGGAATCACAATCTTAGGCTAATGAAGCTGGGCGGCAGGGACAAGGAGGCTAGCCATTCGGACTGCCGGTTTGCACAGCTTGGCGGATGGCCGCTAGCTCGGTCTCCAGCGCCGCGACGCGCTCTTTGAGCGCATCGGCTTCGTTTCTGGCGCTTTCGGCCAGGGCTTTGACGGCGTCGAAATCGCTGCGGCCGACCAAATCCATGTCCTGGATAAAGCGCTGGGCTTGGCTGCGAAACATGGCGCGCGCCTCCTGCGAAGCGCCTTGAGCCGCGCTCGCCGCGCCGGCCATCAGTTTGGCCAGATCGTCCAGCAAGGGGTTTTGGGTTTGCATCGGCGCTCCTTCACGCGGTCGTCGTAAAAACTACTTGATATTGTGCGCATCCCTTAAACCCCTTAGGGCAATGCGCAAGACAAGGCATACACATGACCGACCTGTTTCAAATGGCGATCCCTTTTCCGAATATCCACCCGGAAATCTTCAGCTTGGGGCCATTTAACCTTTTCGGAATGCAGTTAGGGCCGTTTGCGCTGCGCTGGTATGCATTGGCTTACATCGCCGGTCTTTTCCTGGGCTGGCGCTATCTTGTTTACCTGTCCAAGCGCCCGGCTTTGTGGGGCCGGGATAAAGCGCCGTACACCGAAGCCGATTCAGACGAGTTTATTGTTGCGGTGACGCTCGGCGTCATTTTGGGCGGCCGGCTGGGCTACATCCTGTTTTACCGGCCTGACCTGATCGGCAATCCAATGGAAATGCTCGCGGTCTGGAATGGCGGCATGTCGTTCCATGGCGGCTTGATCGGGGTGATCGTGGCGACGCTGCTGACCGCGCGCTGGCGTAAAATACCGCTGCTCGCGTTGGGGGACGCCGCCGCCGCCGCCGCGCCGATCGGGCTGTTCTTCGGCCGCATCGCCAACTTCATCAATGGCGAGTTGTGGGGCCGTCCGACCGACGCGCCTTGGGGCGTGGTGTTTCCGATGGCCGGACCTGAACCCCGGCATCCCAGCCAATTGTATGAATGCGTGCTGGAAGGTTTGGTGTTGTTCACGATCCTTACGATCGCCACGCATCGCTTCAAAACTCTGGCCCGTCCTGGCTTGAATTTTGGGATATTCCTCGTCGGGTATGCGATCGCGCGCGTTCTCTTGGAGGGCGTTCGAGAACCGGATCGGCACATGCCGCACTTCCCGTTTGGGCTGACCATGGGCATGATGCTGTCGATACCCATGTTCATTGGCGGCGCATTGTTTATTTGGAACGCCGTGAAGAAATCGCCGCCGCCATCGGGCGCGCCTGCCTGATGTCGCGGCGCAAGGAGAGGGCCGCATGAAGGCCAGCGTCGCAGCGCCGTCCTTGCGACATAGATTGATCGCGCAAATCAGCGCGGCCGGGCCGATGAGCGTCGCGGATTTCATGCGGGCCGCGCTCTACGATCCGGAAGACGGCTATTACGTCGCCAAATCGCCGATCGGCGCGCCGGTCAAGCATGGCGGCGATTTCATCACCGCGCCCGAAGTCAGCCAGATGTTCGGCGAGTTGCTGGGCCTTTGGGCGGTGCAGGCCTGGGCCGATTCCGGCGCGCCCGACGAAGTCGTGTTCGCCGAGCTTGGGCCGGGCCGGGGCGTCCTGATGGCCGACGCCTTGTGGGCGTGCCGCGTCGCGCCGCAATTCCGCGCGGCGGCGCGCGTGCATCTGGTCGAGTTGAACTCCAATCTGAAAGCGGCGCAGATGGAGCGGCTGAAGGACGTGCCGCATATTTCCTGGCTGGCTGACTTCGAGCAACTGCCGCCGGGCTCCAGCGTCATTCTTGCGAACGAATTTCTGGACTGCTTTCCCATTCGCCAGTTCGCGCGGGCAGCCGATGGCTGGCGCGAGCGCTTGATCGGCGCTGACGCCGAAGCGCTGCAATTCGGATTGGGACCAATCGTCAAACCGCAGCAATTGGCGTCCGGCGCCGATGAGTTGCGGGCGCTGAAAGCCGCGCCGGAGGGCGCCGTCTATGAAGTTGCGCCCGGCTTCGCTGCATTTGTCGACGCCTTGGCGCGGCGTCTTCTGGCTGCGCCGGGCCGGGCGCTGTTCGTTGATTATGGCGGCGACGGACTGGAATTTGGCGACACCTTGCAAGCGCTGAAGCGGCATAAGAAATGCGATCCGCTGCTGGAGCCCGGCTGTGCGGATTTAACGGCGCACGTTGATTTCCGCGCCTTGTGTTCGCTGGCGCGCGGCCATGGCCTTGAGGTTGCTGGGCCGATGAGTCAGGGCGCCTTCCTACATGCGCTGGGCATAGGCGCGCGCGCGCAGGTGTTGATCGACGCTAACCCGCATCGCAAGGACGAGATCACAAAGGCGCTCGAGCGGTTGACGGGGGATAATCAGATGGGCCGATTGTTCAAGGCCGTTTGTATTTCCAGCCCAGGTCTGCCGGCGGCGGCCGGATTTTAGGCTTCGACCAGCATTGACGCGCGGGCTTCCAGGCGTTCGCGAATAGGCGCGAAGGAGCGACGGTGCGCGATGCACGGCCCGAGCCGGTCAAGCGCCGCCATATGGGCGGGCGCGCCATAGCCTTTATGTTGCGCGAAGCCATAGCCCGGATGGACATCGTCCATGGCGATCATCAGCGCATCACGATGGGTCTTGGCCAGAATGGAGGCGGCGGAGATCGCCGGTACGGTGGCGTCGCCTTTGACGATGGCTTGCACCTCGCAGCCGATCTTCGGTTTCAAATTGCCGTCCACCAAAGCCAGCACGGGCCGTACCGGCAAGGCTTCCAAAGCGCGCTTCATGGCCAGCATGGTCGCGCCCCAGATGTTCAACTCATCGATTTCTTCGACGCTGGCGAGGCCGATGCCGAAATAGGCTTTGGTCTGAATGCGCAAAGCGAGGGTTTCGCGCTTTTCGGCTGTCAGCACCTTGGAATCGGCGAGGCCATTGATGCGGGAGCGCAATATGACGGCAGCGGCGACCACTGGCCCGGCCAGCGGGCCGCGTCCGGCTTCATCGATGCCGCAAGTCCATTCCGTTGGCGCGCCCAAATCCATACGCTTTGGTCGCGTGTAACGCGGCGTGGCTCAAGAGGAGGGCTGCGCATGATCCACAGAAATTGCCGTGCGGCTAAAATAAATCCAGTTGGCCGCCCGGCGGCGCATAGCCTTGAGGGCGCTTGAACAAGCGCAAATTGTAGCTCCGGGAGCGCCGATTGAGGTTGAACTCTGAGCAGGCGCGGCGGAAGCGCTGCGCCGTCAGATGCGCCCAGGGGCCGGTTCCGGTCATGCGCTCGCCAAAGCGGGAATCATACAATTTGCCGCCGCGCATCTGGCGCACCAGGCTGAGCACGCGATCCGCGCGGTCGGGATAGGCGCCTTGCAGCCATTCTTCGAACAATTGCGCGATCTCATGCGGCAGACGCAGCGCCACGTAACCTGCGCTTGTTGCGCCCGCTTTGGCCGCAGCCTCCAGGATCGATTCCAGTTCGTGGTCGGTGAGACCGGGAACGATGGGCGCGACCATCACGGTCACCGGCACGCCCGATTCCGATAGGGCTTTGATGGCGTCGATCCGTCGCTGCGGCGTGGCGGCGCGCGGCTCCATTTTGCGCGCGAGCTTCCGGTCCAGCGTTGTGATGGAGATTGCAGTCCTGGCGAGGCCCTGGCTGGCCATCGGCGCCAGGATGTCGAGGTCGCGCGTAATCAGCGCGGATTTGGTGATCAGGCCGATCGGCTGGTTCCAGCGCGCGCAGACTTCGAGCACGCTGCGGGTGAGGCGCAG
>JBEVJO010000324.1:0-4182 GCA_040510175.1 Caulobacterales bacterium | reverse complement strand
TCACGCTGTGCGAAGCGGCCGAAGAGATCGGATGGGCAATAGCGGCTGGCGGTTAGGTATTGTAGCGCCGGGGCAGGAAGATCGATCCAATCGTGGGCGCGCAGACCTGGGCGCAAGGCTTCGCGGCGGCCATTGTCGATGATCGCTTCATAGCGAATGCTGGTTTCGCCGGAGAACCGGCACCGGAAGCGCCTTTCGCCGCGCTCGTCGGCAGGATCCTGCACCCGCCGCAGCGCCTCTGGGAGAAACAACGCTTCTTCCAGAATCGTTTGATCGTCGGAGTGCGCCGCCTGGATCGACACAATGGCGTCCGTATCCGGTTCGAAGTCATAAACGAGCGCGGCGTGCACTTTCAGTTTCATTCACGTTTGCCCAATGCGCAGAGCCCACGCCGAAGGGCGTGGGTGCGACAATCTTCAAGTTTTAATTCGACGGTGGGGCGGATCTAAGATACCGGCACGTCGCTCTTTGCGGGAGCGCCAGCACTGGCGGGTGGCTCTAAGCCGTCAATACGCGCTGCGATAATTTCGCCCTTCGCATTATACTCCACGCCTTCCAGCGCCTGCGCAGATGCCATCGCTTCGACGGGCGCGGGCGCGATGAATTGCGGCATCTCAGCAACGTCCACGACTGGATGCGGATCTCGAGTGGCCAGTCCAGCGGCGGCGGCTAAACCGGCAGCGCCGAGGGTGAAGGCTGCGAAGGTTGCTTTGCTCAGGACCATCTTGGCCCCCTTTGTCCAAGTACGCGGGGTTTGCTGGTGTTCAACGATTCAATTGCCGGCTTGTTCCGGGGCCGTTTTGGGCTTGAGCGATGTTCCAGCCAAATCCCGCGGCCGGGGAACGCTCGGTGATCGCTATCCGCGCGAATAGCCTTGCGCTGTACCGGCATCAGCCCGACCATCCCGTCACAAGGAGCGCGTATGGGAAAGAAGAAATCCGACAAGCCTGAAAAGCTAGGCAAAAAGGCCAAGAAAGAGGCTGACTTGCTCGCGCTTGCGACCGCCGCCGATCCCGTGGCCGTGGCGCTGCCGGACGACGCGATTGATCCCAACGCCGATTATCTTGCTGCTCTGACCGCGATGCAGATCGATCTCGTCAAGTTGCAGCGCCATTGGATCGAAACCGGCGCGAAAATTCTGATCATTTTGGAAGGACGCGACGCCGCCGGTAAAGACGGCGCGCTGAAAGCCATCACTGCGCATATGAGTCCGCGCCAGACTAGGATTGTGGCGCTGCCGAAGCCCGATGAGCGCGAGCGCATGTCCTGGTATTTCCAGCGTTACATTGAGCATTTCCCGGCCAGCGGCGAGGCGGTGTTCTTCAATCGCTCCTGGTACAACCGCGCCGGCGTCGAACCGGTCATGGGCTTCTGCACCCCCTACGAACACAAGAAGTTCTTAGAAATTACGCCGGATTTTGAATCCGTGTTGGTGCGCTCCGGCGTGCGCTTGTTCAAATTCTATCTTGATCTGTCCAAGGACGAGCAGGCTGAGCGCTTGGCGGATCGAAAAAAAGACCCGCTTGATTTTTGGAAGGTGGGCCCAATTGACGCCGCCGCGCAGGATAAATGGGATGATTATACAAAGGCGCGCGACGAAATGTTGTTGAAGACAAATTCTACCCATGCGCCATGGACCATCGTGCGCAGCAACAAGAAGAAAAAGGCGCGCTTGGCGATGCTAAGCTATTTGCTGCATGCCTGCGACTATCCAAATCCGAACAAAGACCTGCCAAAGCCCGATAATAATGCCGTATTCGCGTTCGACGCTGCCGCGATCAAAGATGGGCGCTTGGCGAAGTAGAGGCTGGGCCGGCCGAGCTTAATGCCGGATCTGCGCCGACGCCTCATCGAGTTCAGGATCATTCAACGGCATTTGCTCGGGATGTTTCGCAAACCATTGGGATTCTGTCGGCAGATCCTCGTATACCGGCGTGTAGCCGGTTTCGCGGTAATCGCGTTCGCACATCGACGCCGTTTGCGCGCCATAATCCACCACGACTTGATGGGCGATTGTTTTGTAGCGGCCCTTCGCCATCACATTCTCCTGTTCTGAAGGAGAATAAGCGGCGAAGGCCGCGTTCGGTTCCCGCAGTCGCTAAGCGGTGGCGGCGACGATCAATGGCCGCAACGTGTCGTCGGTCAGCTTGGTGCAATAATATTCCTTGAGCCGTGCGATCTTGCCGTCCCGCACCGTGGCCAGGAAATGGTACTGGTTGTTATACGGCACGCCATTGATGAGCGTGGACTTGCCCTCGGCTTCGCAGGAAACCCGGTCGTCTTCGGCCGTCATCGATACGACAGTGAATTCGATCCCCTCGGGCGCAAGTTGCGACAGCAGTCCGGCCGTGTTGACGATCTCATCGTAGGAGCGCGTGGCGGACATTGCCCCAAAGCCCATGGCGATCGCTTGCGCATCGGGGCTGAAGATTTCCGACAGTGCGGCGCCGTCACCTTTGCCCAGCGCCACGAGAAAGCGGCGCACCACGGCCTTGTTTTGTTCTGACATGAAATCCTCCCAGATGATTAGCGAGATGAAGATGCTCAAGCTTACGATCTGGGACGGCGGGGTTCAAACCTCTTCTTTGATAGCGCTAGCAGTCGCCGCCATCCGCTCATTGAAATCCGCGTCGCTGATCTCGTTCCGCGCCACCAGAACGCTGCAATCCAGCAAATCCATCATGTAGGTCTTGTCCGAAGCCGCCCACCAGCGTTCCAGAAAAGAAGCGCGGCGATGGCCGACTACGACGAGATCCGCGCCGATCTGCTTGGCGTAGGCGCTGATCTCCCGTGACGGGTTGCCTTGGGCGAGGTGGCCTTTCAAGGTCACGCCCCAGGCCTGTGCGTTAGCCAAACCCTCCTCGAAAATCTTATGGTAGGCGTCCATGGTCGCGGCCGGTTCGCCCAAGGCGTTGGCGGCGGGGAAGGCGGGCGTCACGGAGAGCAAGAACAATTCGGCCCCGCAAAGACGGCCAAGCAGCGCTCCTTCGCGTAACGCCCTGCGCCCTTCGCGGGAACCGTCATACGCCAGCACGATCCGTTGATACATCGGGGCTCCTAAGGGCGGCATCGCTTTCATCTACTCGTGCCGCATCCTACGCTAATAAAGCTTTGACGCATTGCCTGTTCCGAGCCGTCTGGTTCGCTAGCAGCCCCAAAAGTCTATGGCGTATCCCTGGGCTAGGCGTCGGCAAGTCGGCGGATATAGATTGTTTTGATGCCACGGGGGCCGAGCGCCTGCGCCGCGTCAAGCGCGCGCTGCAGATCCGGAAAGCTTTCCCGGATGAACCTGCCGCCGCCGCCAGTTTTGTCCGGCCAGACGCCAAAAAGGTCAACGCCGCCGCTCTTTGTCAACATGATGAGCGCGTGATCCACGTCGGCCGGCGGATTGTCGTTCGGCGCCAGAATGACCTGAGGGATCGAGGGTTTAAGCATGGGTTAACCATACACCCATCGGATCCCGCCGCGACCCTCCTCAAATTACAAACTGAGACACAACCCAAATGTTCTGCTTGTGTTCTCAGAACAAATGGGGTACACAATGGGCATATTGATTCATTTGCCCCGCGCACAAAGCGCGTAGATGATCGAAGGGACGATTCGATGGCGGAGAAAGCGGCCTTGCGCGTGGTGAATACCGACAAGTCGGAGAAAGAGACCGACAAAGAGAAGGCGCTCGCCGCCGCTCTGGGCCAGATTGATCGCGCCTTTGGCAAAGGCTCGGTGATGCGCCTGGGCGAGAAGCCCGTGATGGAAATCGAGGCGGTTTCGACGGGGTCTTTGGGTCTCGACATCGCTTTGGGCATTGGCGGGTTGCCGCGCGGCCGCATCGTCGAAATCTTCGGACCGGAATCCTCTGGTAAGACCACCCTGGCGCTGCATTGCATCGCCGAGGCGCAAAAGAATGGCGGCGTCTGCGCTTTCGTCGACGCCGAGCATGCGCTCGATCCAATTTACGCGTCCAAGCTGGGCGTTGATCTGAACGATCTGCTCGTCTCGCAGCCGGATACCGGCGAACAGGCGCTGGAAATCACCGATACCTTGGTGCGCTCTGGCGCGGTGGACGTGCTGGTCATCGACTCGGTGGCGGCGCTGACTCCGCGCGCTGAATTGGAAGGCGAGATGGGCGACAGCCTGCCCGGCCTGCAAGCGCGCTTGATGAGCCAAGCCTTGCGCAAGCTC
>JBEVJO010000323.1:0-7227 GCA_040510175.1 Caulobacterales bacterium | reverse complement strand
TGTCCGGCTGCGCGGCGGCAGAGGCGACCAGCTTGGTTCGGGTTTCGTAGAGCGCATCGATCAGGGTGACGAAGCGCTTGGCCACATCCCGCCGGTCCGCCGACAGGATCGGCACATGATCCAAGATCAAGGTGTTCACCGACTGCGCCAGCGCCAGATAATCTTCGGCCCCCAAAGGTTTCGCGCACAGATCATCAAATGAGGCGCGCGCCACGCCGGCGGCGAAGGCGGGCACCTTGAACATGCGGCCCCGCAAATCCAATTCCAGCGGCCGGATTTTTGAGCCGAAGGTGAGGCGAGACCAGGCGCGATCCAGCGCGGCGTCCGCCTCGGCGCCCAATGGCGCGTGCCAGACCGGTTCGGCTTCCAGACGTTCCAGCCGGTAATCGCGCGGGCCATCCAGCGTCAGCACATCGAGCTGCTTTTCGATCATGTCGATGAACGGCAAGAACAGCTGGCGGTTGATGCCGTTCAGATAGAGGTCGGACGGTTTGCGGTTGGATGTGGCGACGATGATGACGCCCTTGGCAAAGAAGCGCTCAAACAGGCGCCCGAGAATCATCGCGTCGCCGATATCGGTGACGTGAAATTCGTCGAAACACAAAAGCCGCGCCTCCTTGGCCACAGCGTCGGCGACCGGCTGGATCGGGTCGCCTTCCTGCTTCTTGCGGCGCTCGGTGATCGCTTTGTGAATCTCCAGCATGAACGCGTGGAAGTGGACGCGGCGCTTTTTCTTTTCCGGCGCGCTGTCAAAAAACAAATCCATCAGCATGGATTTGCCGCGCCCCACCGGCCCCCAGATGTAGAGGCCCTTGGGCTCCGCCTTGCGTCCGCCGAACAGGCCTTTGGGCACCAACGACTCCGCCAATTCGGACAGACGCGCGGCGACCTCTTCCTGCACCGGATCGTGGTCGAACCGGCCCTGGTCCACGTGCTCGCGATAATGGCTGAAGAGTTCGGGTCGGGTCACAAACACACACATAAAGGCGGGCGGGCGCCCAGACTGTTTTGCCGGATTGCTATTTCACGAAGCGCCGGACGCGCGCAATTCCGCCAGGATGTTATCCGTGGCCTTTGCATTGGACCCCAGCACATAGCGCCACTGATCGCCCTTCGGTCCCGGTATGCGCCAGAAAAAGGCAGGGAAGGCGATATTGGTCCGGCTGGCTTTCAGATCGGCCTCGATGGCCGCCACCGTGAGGCGGCCGCGTTCGACATATTCGACGTCCCCTGTGGACGATCCGGAATAGGAGCCCGACGGCGCCAGATAGGACGCCCAGGAGCGGCTGCGCGAAACCTCAGCCGCCATGGCCTCTTCTTCGATCGAAGCCCCGTCCATGCGGCGCGGTGCGAATTCAATGGCGCGCACCTCCACCTTCGCCGCCAGGAAGCGCTTCAGCTCGGTTTTCTTAAAGGCCAGGCAAGACGGACAGGTGGGAAAGCCGACCACATAAAGCGCCGGGCCAGTCCCGCCCGACGACGCCCAATCGGCCTGCGCCAGGGTCGCGCCGAACTGTCCCGCCACGGCAGGGTTGATGGTGCGCGGTTGCGCCTTCAGCGCCTGATTGAGGAACACCAGCGACAGCACGGCAACGGCGCCCAAAACGGCCGTCAGCCCGGCCATCCACGCCAGCAAAGCGGGCTTGGCGACATTGGTCATCTTGCCGGACCAAGTGGGCGCAGCGGGCGCGCTTAAGTCGGTCATGAACGGACAATCCCTCCTGACAGATTTGTAACCTGCTTCCGGCGCGCAAGCCATGCCGCAAAAGGGGCCATTTACTCCCCGGCTGCGGCCTCCATACTGGCCGAAACACATAAAGGAAACGCCATGCCGTCAACGCATCTCGTCGACCCGGAATTGCGGCCTCTGTTGGAGGTGTTTCCTGCCCTGCCCGTTGAAATTGCGGCGCTCCCAGCGGCGCGCGCGGGCTTGACGGAAATGATGATGGCCGCAGCGGAGCCCTTGCCCGATAGCGTCGAGCGATCAGAGCTTTTTGCGGCCGGCCCCAAAGGCGCCCCGGACGTGCGGATGCTGGTTTACGCGCCGAAGCAGGAGGGGGCGGACCGGCCCGCCGTGTTGCATGTGCATGGCGGCGGTTATGTCGCCGGATCGCCGGAAATGCAGGAGACGCAAAACGCCGCTTTGGCCTTGGAACTGGACGCTGTCGTGGTCTCCGTGGATTACCGGCTGGCCCCCGAGACGCGTTTTCCAGGCGCCATCGAGGATTGTTATGCGGCTTTGGCCTGGATGGTGGCCGAAGCGGCCGACTTGGGGATTGATCCACGCCGCATCGCGATCAGCGGCGAAAGCGCGGGCGGCGGCTTGGCTGCGGCGTTGGCTGTGCTGGCCCGGGATCGCAAGGAAATTCCGATCGCTTTTCAGCGCTTGATCTATCCCATGATCGACGACCGCACGGCGTCCCGAACGGATTTGTCGCCCTTCATTGGACAATTCATCTGGACGAAGGAAACCAACGCCTTCGGCTGGTCATGCCTGCTGGGCGCTGCGCCGGGCGGACCGGATGTTTCGCCTTATGCCGCCGCCGCGCGCGCCGAAGACCTTTCCGGCCTGCCGCCGGCCTTCATCGCCTGCGGCGCCCTGGATCTCTTTCTTGAGGAAAACGTGGCTTATGCGGAGCGCCTGATCCGCGCCGGCGTTCCCACCGAATTGCTCGTTTATCCAGGCGCGCCGCATGGTTTTACCATGATGCGCGGCGCAGCCGTCTCCCAACGATTTGAGCGCGATGCAGTTTCGGCGCTGAAACGCGGTTTGGGGGTCGTCTAAGTGGGTGATTTGCGGCCAGCCCGAAGCATGAGACATTAGGACCAGAGTTTTGGGGAGCCCGCATGGCGGAGGTCATCGCCAGCAAAAGCGTCGGTCGCGTCAAGCATGTCGTGGATGTGCTGATCGAGGAACGCGCGCCCAATTTGGCCGCGCATTGGTCATGGCCTGTTGTCCGGCCCTTGCTGAACGGCGTGCTAGGCTATGACCGCGCCGTGGCCATGGCGAACGCTATCGCGCCGCTGCCAGGCGATGCGGCGCTGGCCTATATCAGCGACTTGTTGAAGCTGAAGCTTGACGTCCAGGGCCTCGAAAATGTGCCCGCGTCCGGCCGCTGCGTCGTGGTCTCCAACCACCCCACTGGGATTGCCGACGGCATGGCGATGTTTGACGTATTGCGGCCATTACGGCCCGACGTGTGCTTCTTCGCCAATGCCGACGCGCATCGCGTCTGTCCCGGTTTCCACCAAACGCTGATCCCGGTCGAATGGGTCTACGAAAAACGCACGCCAGCAAAAACCCGCGACACGCTGCGCGCCGCCGTGCAAGCGCTAAAGGATGAGCGGCCCTTGGTGCTGTTTCCGGCCGGACGTTTGGCGCGCAAGCGTGACGGCAAACTGATTGATCCGGAATGGTCGAACACCTGCGCTAGCCTTTCCCGCAAACATGATGCGCCGATCGTGCCGGTGCATATGTCCGGACCATGGTCGTTCTGGTTTCATCTGTTCGACGGCGTCTCGGGCGAACTGCGCGACATCACCTTGTTTCACGAGTTTCTGAACAAAGCCGGGCGCACCTTCAGCCTGATCGTCGGCCCGACCATTCCCGCAGAAGCGATGGAAGGCGATGCAACGCTGCGCGCGCGTGATCTGAAGTTTTACATTGAGACCGTGCTGGTGCACGGCCCACAGACGAAGTTCGCGGTTTGACCCCGCAGCAGTCCGGCGTCTTTTAGGCCCCCAATGACCAACGTCAGAAGGTCTCTCAGTGCTTGCCGAACCGCTCCGCGAGAAATTTCTTCAATTTCAGCGTCAGTGTATTCACCGGCGGCGGCGCCGGGTGCGTACAGCTGAACTCTGTCAGAGCGTGTACGGCTTCCGGCTTGATGCGGGTGTGGTCGTCTTTGATGACCGTCAACGCCTGACAAAAACCCGTGTAATTGCCGAGATCATCATAAATCACCTGCGCCGGCATCGCGCCTTGTGCAAGAACGATCGAACGAAAAGGCAGGACCCACTGGATAGCAATGCGATCATTCGCGTCAGCTTCCGCGGCGGTCATAAGCGGGCGCGCGCTTTGATATGAAATGAAGCGCTCATTTGGATTTGTGGGTTGGATAGAGGCAACGCGCTGAACGCCGGAAAGCGCCAAGCTCCAGTCCCAAAGAAAGCCAGCGGCGGCGCCGACCTGAAATGCAAGCGCGGCGGCCAGGAAATACGGCGCCGCGCGAAGACCGGGCGAGGTTTCAGGCGTGTGTTTGGCGCGCTGGAGAGACAGGGCAAAACCAAGCGCCAAGAGAAACATGCCGCCGCCGATGAGAGTGCGCGCTGAATCGTAGCGGCCGGCCGCAAAGTTTAAATCGGGCCATAGGACCTTCAACAGAATCGGCGTCATTAATGGCAGCGTCAGAAGCCACCCTTTGTATTTTGAACTTAACATTCTCAGGCGCGATGAGCGATGCAGGACCAGTGCAGCGGCGCCCAGTGTTGCAATGAGCAGCCACAAGGTCGGATTGTTCAGCACTCGACGCGGGTCGAAAACATAGATCGCCATAGCGTCCGATCCCGCGCCGCCGCCGGCTGCGCGCACAAATACGAAAAGCGCCAAAACCAAACCCATAGCGAGCAGAAGAAGCATGGACCGCCAATTTTGTCCCCGCACTTTATCGGTTTCGTGAGTTTGGCGGAGCGCCAAGTATCCCGCCACCAGCGCGGCGGGAATCGCGAGTTCATGGGCGAAGACAGCGCCAAAAAAACACAGGACAAACGAGACGCTAAAGGCGCGCTCCGTAAGAACCAAAAAGAGCGCGATCCATAAAAACCCGGGCGCGAGCAATATTTCCGAAGGGAAACCGAAGCTCAAGGCGGAGAAAAAAGCGTACTGGGCGACGGGAAACAGCAGATAGGCGGCATGTTTGCGCCAGACCAGGGCGAAGGCGATCGCCATTTGAAGCGCCGGCACGGCGTAGAACAAGAAGCCGTTCACGCGCGAAATTGTGACGGGCGCCCAATCGAACAATTGGGCCAGCCAAGCGGTCGGCGCGACGGTCAATCCGTAAACCGTCAAGCGGGCGGCGATTTCTTTCCATTTGAGCGCCCAGGCTTCGCCGGCGCTCAAGGCGAAAACGAACCAAGCGCCATCGGCATACAGCATCACGTTGGTAAAGAACGCAGCGAAAGCTGCTAGGAATTGGGCGGTGAGCGCTGCAATCGCAACGCCTTTGTAAAGACGCTCATCAACACTGAGGAGATCTGCAACGCGTTTTTGCACGATCGCAATCAAGTCCATGTAGGGCCCGAATCGCAGTGCTTGCTGCGCGCTCATCATTTCTTGGTTTTCCAGGTGAAGATCGACGATGCGGCAAAATTCCAAACGGCGCCGACCAATACCCCAGCCACTCCCGCCAGCCACCAAGAATATCGCTCGGTGAACATGTAATTCGCAATACCCACATTGGCGACAGCGCCAACGCTACAAACCGCGTAAAAGCTCAAGAGTCCTGTGACAAGCTGGGCGGCGCCTTTGAGGCGAATGTCGCGATAGGTTAGATAATTGTTCAGGAAAAAGTTGAACGTCATGGCGCATACGGTCGCCAGAAGCTGGCTGGCCATAAACGGCACATGCGATAGCCCGTAGGTTACGGACAAAACCGCCATGTGAATGGTTAGCCCCAGCCCGCCCACTAATACGAACATCAAGAAGCGCACGGGCACATAACGGCCAATGGTCTTGTCGAGCAGAAGCATAAGATATTCTGTCGCCACCGCGCTATCGAGTTTACTTTCGCCAAACTGGCGAGCGCGGAATTCAAACGGCAGTTCTGCGACACGGAGTGGCCGTTCTGACGACGCGACGATGTCCAGCAATATTTTGAAACCCTGTCCGGATAGCCTCCGCACGGCGGACTCGAATGCATCGCGCGTGATCATGAAAAAGCCGCTCATCGGGTCCGACAGCTTGGTTCGCGTCACGATTTGAGCAAGACGGGTCGCAAACTGGCTAATCGCCTTACGGTAGCCGGAAAGCCCGTCTGACGCGCCGCCCTCTATGTACCGCGTCCCCACGACAAGGTCGTACTCGCCGCCGCGAAGCAATTCGAGCATCTTGGGGAGCAGCGTTTCATCATGCTGCATGTCAGCGTCCATGACCGCAACGACCGGGGCCATCGAGGCCAAAGCGCCTTCAATGACAGCGGACGAGAGACCGCGGCGGCCAATTCGGCGAACCAAGCGAACATTGGGGTGGTCGGCCGCGGCGCGGAACACTTCGGACGCCGTTCCATCTCTTGAATCGTCATCGACGAAAATAACTTCCCACGCCACGCCCTCCAGCGCCGCCTCTATCTTTTCCAAAATGGGTCCGACATTGGCGGCCTCGTTAAAGGTCGGCAGCACAACGGATATGTCGCGATGTCCGAGACGGGCACTCGGCGATGAAACGGACGCAAATTCGTACATAGCTTTGCCTTTTGCAGTCAACGCCATGCGTTGGACGTGGGACTGTATTCGCTCTAGCCGACCCGCTCACATCGGAAACATCGTGATGTTCACGAACGCACGATATGCCCAAAAAGTGAGCCGACGAACAGAAAAATAGCGCACGCTTTGATGGGCGAGGAGCGTCTTTCGGCGATCAAAGTCGCAGTGATAATTTCGCACTCGCTTGAAGGCTCGCCGGTTCTCCTTTTACGAGAATGGTTTAGGGATGCATCAATTGACCGAATGGTCTTAGCTGCGACGATTTTATAACAAGGACGGGATTGGCCCAACAAACCACACGAACTTCTCTAATCGCGCAGATTAAAATCCGCGCACAGTCTATTAGTCCGGCGCCCACCCGTTCAACCGCAACGCCTCACCCGCCAGATACAGCGAACCGCAGATCAGCACGCGCGCGGGCGTATCGATCAAGCGCAGGGCGCTTTCGATCTCCAGAGCGTCCACCGCCATGAAGCCGAGGCTTTGCGCTTCTTCCGCCAGATCAGCGCTGGGACGCGCCGCCGCGCTGGGCGGCGTGACGGTCAGCATTTCCGAAGCCACACCGGCAAAGGCCGATAAAAAGCCTGCCGCATCCTTGGTGTTCAGCATACCGACAATCAAGATCAGCGGACGCGGGTCGATGGCGCTGCGAAAATCCGCCGCCAGCGCGCGCGCCGCATGCGGATTGTGGCCGCCGTCGAGCCACAGTTCGCCGCCTTGCGCTTGCACGATGTCGGCGAGCGGGCC
>JBEVJO010000322.1:0-2864 GCA_040510175.1 Caulobacterales bacterium | reverse complement strand
AGGCGTTCGCCGCCGCAGCCGACGCCGCCGCGCATGGCGATCCGCTGGCGCGCACGGAGATTGATTCCATCGACGGCGTCGGCCCGACCGTGGTCGAAGCGCTGCTGACCTATTTCAAGGAGCCGCACAATCGTGCGCTGCTGGAGCGGCTAATCTTCGACAATACGAAAAACCCGGACGGCGTGAAAATCATTCCAGCCGAAAAGCCGTCCGCCGAAAGTCCCGTCGCCGGCAAGGTGGTCGTCTTTACTGGCTCGCTTGAAGCGATGACGCGCGACGAAGCCAAGGCCCGGGCCGTGACCTTGGGCGCCAAGGTGGCGGGCTCGGTGTCGGCCAAAACGGATATACTGGTCGCCGGTCCGGGGGCCGGCTCAAAGCTCAAAACCGCCGCCAGTTTGGGCGTCCAAGTGATGACCGAAGAAGAGTGGTTGAAACTGATCGGCGGCTAGATTTAGCGAATCACCGATTAGACATTTTTGTCTTCCTCACTACCCACGTCAGCGCTGCAGTTCATCTCGACTATCACGAGCGCAGAAAACCTATTTTATTTCAATTCCATACAAGCGGGAAAATCGCGCTGCAAAAAGCGGCGACCAACCTGCGCGCGCGTTTCGGTTTTATTTACCATTTTTATTAACCATAGGGTCAGAGAGACGACTCGCGCCGCCCAAGAAGCATGGGCTGTATAGGGGAAACATCGATGTTCACGGTATTCTATACCAATGCTGCCGGCGGCGACTCGCAAAGCCCGGGCGAAGCATCCGCACTTCAAGCGGCCGGCTTCGTTCCAACAATGACATACGAAGAAAAGCCAGGCCCGAACGCGACAATGTTGCGAGCGGGCCAACGGCCGGCCTTCGCCGAATTGCTGCGGTCCCTTGAACGCATCACCGTGAGCCAGCCCAAGCGACTGGTCGTCACCCGCCTTGAGCGCCTCGGGCGCGACGCGGAAGACGTGCTGGTGACGATCCGCGCGCTGCACAAGCTGGGATGCGAAGTGATCATCCTCCAATTGGGCCGCGAAGATCTAACCTCCGCCACCGGCAAAACGGTGCTGTCGACGCTGATCGCAGTGGCCGAACTCGGCCGCGCGAACGCAGCGCCACGCGCCGCGCCTGCGCCCGCCACCGCGCGCCCGCAAACAGCAAGCGGCGAAGAAGCCATCCTCGATCTCGGACCGTTCGGATCGCGCGAAAGCGGGCTCCTGCGCCGCCACGAGGCCGCCTAAAACTTTACGCGGCAACGCGAACAAACATAAGCGCCGCAGCCTGCCCCGGGCTGCGGCGCTTATTTTTTGTCCAAAGCCCATTTGACATGGCGCGCATTGTCCCCAAGAGACCACTGCCTTGTTGCGGAGCGCTCCACTGCTGAGACCCCTTTATCTCTTGGCCGGTTTTATCAGCGTGACGCTGGGGACAGTCGGCGCGTTCCTGCCGTTGCTGCCGAGCGTGCCGTTTTTCATTCTGGCGGCGTTTTGCTTCGGGCGCAGCGATCCGCGGCTGGAGCGCTGGCTGCTCGACCATAGCGTGGTCGGCCCGTCGATCCGGCTCTGGCGCGAAAAGGGCGCGATCTCCCGCAAGGGCAAGCTGGCCGCCAGCGCCGCTTTTGTCTTCAGCATCGGAATGGCGTTGTGGCTCTCGCCCATGCCCTGGTCCCTGGTGGCGGTCGCCGTGATGCTGATGAGCGGCGCCTGGATCTGGACCAGACCGGAAGCTTAGGCGGAGGCTGCCGATTGGCTCTTTCGCGCGCGCGTCTTCATGGCTATGCCAAAAGACTCTAGGGAGGCACATATGATCAGCTACGCAATGGTCGGCTCGAACGATCTCGAAAAAGCCAAGAAATTCTACGATGAGGTTTTGGGCGTTATTGGTGTGGCGCCGCTCATGGAGCATCCCTCGGGCGGCCGTATGTATGGCGCTATGGGCCAGCCCATGTTCGGCGTTGTCGGCCCTTACAACAAAGAGCCCGCGACCTTCGGCAATGGCACGATGATCGCGCTTGGTATGCAGTCGCGGGATGACGTTAATCGCGTCTACGCCAAGGCGATAGAACTGGGCGGCAAGGACGAAGGCGCGCCCGGCATCCGTGGACCGGAAGGCAGCACGTTCTATATGGCGTATTTCCGGGATCTGGACGGCAACAAGCTCGCTTTGGCGAATTTCGGCTAGACGACGACGCGCCCGCTTCATGAAAACGGGTTGTAGCCGGGCTTTTTGAAAACTTGCGCCGGTTTATCGAGAATGTCGGGCTTGTAAACCTTGTCCGGCCAATCGGCCGGCGCAACATCTTCGATCGCCACTGAGACTGAGGCCTCGCTGGATTTCAGCGTCTGCACAACCGTTTTCGCAATGGCGTTCGCGAGCATCTGTTTGTCAGCCTCCGAGCGGCCCTCATAAAGCTTGATGATGACATGCGGCATTACGAGAGCTCTCCCATTAAACGCCAAGGCGACCCTTGAGATGATCGGCCACGCGCATTGCGTTCGCCACGATCGTCAGCGTCGGGTTCATGGACGCACGGCCTGCCCTGGCGATCATACCAGAGTTCGGTGGTGCGATAGCGGCGGTCAATAAAGACGTAGGTGGAGTTCCAGTTATCCGGGCCGCGCTCCAGGATCAGAATTTTCCTCCCCGTCGCCGCCAATTCATTGG
Source organism: Caulobacterales bacterium (assembly GCA_040510175.1). Taxonomy (GTDB): domain Bacteria; phylum Pseudomonadota; class Alphaproteobacteria; order Caulobacterales; family Aquidulcibacteraceae; genus JBEVJO01. The sequence continues at coordinate 213 of JBEVJO010000322.1, read as the reverse complement.
CGATCGTGGCGCCGCCCGCGCCGGAACCAACAATGATCACATCATAGCGCGTCTTCACATCGGCCATCAGCTTCGCCTTTGCGTCTAGGTTTCGGGTAAGCGATATTTTTCGGCGGCGCCGCGGATCAATGGCGCCGTGATTTCGTCAGGCAGATATTTCATCAGCGCAGCGGCCAGTTTGTTGTGCCAGCCGGGAATGCAACTCACACGGCC
>JBEVJO010000321.1:0-7587 GCA_040510175.1 Caulobacterales bacterium | reverse complement strand
TTGAGCGTCGTCGCCGATGCGCTTTATTCAGGACCGATCGGCGGCGGACGCATCGAAAAGATGTCGCTCAAAACGCCCGCCGATGTGGCGTGGACGGAGAATGGTTGGACGGTTGCGTCCAAGGAATGCCCACGCATCACCGCCGCGTCCTGGGTCGGCGCAGGTTTGCGCACTGGCGCCTTTGCGGGCGCGCCTTGCCCAGTGAACGGCATTATCGCTGCGTCCAGCGACGGCAAAATCACGGGCCGCTCCGATTGGGCGAAGCTCTCGATCCCCGCGCGCATGGGCGATAAAGCCGATGCGCCGCGTCTGCTGCTAACGGCCGCCAATGCCAGCATCGCGCTGCATGGCGAATCCGCGTCGCCGCATTTCCTGATCTCGATCCCAAACGTGTCCGCGCAAGTGACAACGCGATCGGAAGAAGATGCATCGGATGTGGTCACCGGATTGACGTCGCAGGTCTTCACCATCGACATGAATCCGACTGATGCGGGCATGGCGATCGATTTGCTGGCGCAAGGCGGCGCGGTCGACCTCGATGATTCCACGCTTGAGGTTGTCGACGCGCAAGCCACCGTCAAGGGCGTGATGGCGACGGCAGGCTTGAATGCAACCATCAGCGGCGTGTCGGCGCGGGTGCGCGATCCGGGCGAAGCGCCGCTGGTCACGGATTTGCTGTTGACCGGGCAGGGCGCCTCCGAATCCGGAAAGATCGCCATCGATATGGTCGCGCAGCCGGAGATCGGCGGTCCGTCTTTGGCTAATATCCGGATTACGCATGACCTAGAGGACGGCAAGGGTCGTGCGGTCGCGACCACGGACGACATGCATTTCAGCCTGGCGCGTCAGCCACAGGATCTCTTCCCGTCGCTGAAGGGTCTGGTCGCAGACGTGCGAGGCGGCGCATCCGGCGTGGTGCAGGCGCGCTGGGGCGATGCGGGCTTCTTCACCAGCGGGGTTTTCAATCTCGACAAGCTGGATTTTTCGACCTTCAGCCTGGGGCCGGTGCAAGGCGTCAGCGGCAAGATCAAATTCGACGATCTGCTGAAGCCCTCGACGCCACCCGGCCAACATATCGAAGTGGCGCTGCTCAATCCCGGCGTCGCGGTCGAAAACATGACCATGAATTTTCAATTGCAGTCGCTCGATACGATGCGGATCGAGGGCGGCGAGGCGAAAGTGGTTGGCGGCCGCTTCCTGATTGAGCCCGTCACCTGGGTGTTCGGCCCGCAGCGTCAGCAATTCGCGCTCGCGGTCGAGGACGCGCCGATTCAGGAAATTCTGAAACTCTTCAACAATCCCGATCTCAAGGGCACGGGCATTCTCCGCGGCCGAATTCCGATGGCCATGGAAGACGGCCATATGTTCGTGGAGAACGCCCATCTCGAGGCCGTAGGCGCGGGCGCGCTGCAGGTCGACATCCCCGCAGCGGCGCAGGCGTCGGCGGATAACAAATTCGTCGAATTGGCCTTCAATGCGCTGAAGGATCTGCAATTCACGCTGCTGGCGGTCGATGTGAACGGCCAAGTGGACGGCCGGCTGGAAAATAAACTGACGATCCGCGGCAGGTCGCCGACGGCGTCAAATCTCCCCTTTGTGTACAATATCGGCCTTTCCGCCCAAATCTTGCCGCTAATTCAACAAGCTCGGTACATCTACGATAAATCTGCCATCGGTGATTATACCCGCGCTCAGTTAGCGAACCCAGCCGGTGACACTCCAGTCACGATTGACGTCGCACCTGCGCCCAAGGAATGATCGCAGGAGGTACGTGTGTGCTTGTATGTAGGGAGGGCGACCATTGAGAACGCGCATAGCAGGGCTGATCGCGCCAATGATATTGGCGGCGGGCTGCGCCACGGTTCAGGTGCGCGCTCCCGATAAGCCCATAGAAATCAATCTGAACGTCAAGATTGACCAAGAAATCCGGGTGAAGCTCGACAAGGATGTCGAAGAGCTCATCAAAGATAATCCGGACATCTTCTGATGGCGGGAGCTGTGAACATGAAAAAGCGTTCTATTTTTTCCTTTGTCGCCGCAGCCGGCGCCGCGATGTATCTGGCAGGCGCACCGGTGGCTTCGGCCGCTAGCCCGGTTATCGACGCCGCCATTTCGGCCGGCGTCATCGGCGAACAGGCGGACGGTTATCTGGGCGTGGTGAGCGGCAAGTCCGCCGACGCGGCAACCAAGCGCACGATGGAAGACACAAACATCAAGCGCAAAACCGTCTACACGCAATTGGCGGCGCAAAAGGGCGTCACCGTCGCGCAAGTCGCGGCCGTAACGGCGGAAAAGCAGATCGCCAAGCTGCCGGCCGGCGCCTATTACCAGGACGGCACCGGGACCTGGGTCCGTAAGTAAACTAAGGCTTCGCAAGCATTGAAGCGCGTCTCCGCCGGATGGTGGGGACGCGCTTTTGCATTGCAGCCTGCCGGTTTGACCGCGCGGTGCGACCTAAGGCGGCGTGCCTATCAGCGCGGATGGGTCTAGGGTCGAAAAGTTCGCGCGATCCTCGTTCGCGCCGTTCCTGGCACGGAGGTGCTGACATATGCCGATCCTAGAAAACCCGAAGACGGCGGCGCCCGCCGAAGGGCCGAAGGTGAAGCGCCTGAGCATAGCGGATGTGCTCATTTTGGCGGCCATCACCATCGCAAGCCTTGGTCTCATGGGATATTTTTTCCGCCAATCGGCCACCATCATGGGACCTGTGGACATGGGCATCCATGGCTGGATCGCGCTCGGTTTGGGTGTGGTCCTCAGCATGGCGCTTGGTATCGGTTTGATGGTCTTGGTGTTTTTGAGCGCCCGGCGCGGTTTTGACGACCGCATCGAGGTTGAAAACCCCGACGAACACTAAAGCAACGCGCGCTTTAGCTGTGCCTAAAGCGTATTTGCTGCGCGTTACGCATTGTCCGCGGCGTGCGGTGAACGCAGAATCGTCAGCGTAGTTTTGCGTCTCTCAACCAAGCTTGCCGTCACGCACGGCTGGCTTCATACGGCAAGACCGATACGGCGAATCAGGGAACAGTAGGTTCATGGGGGCTCCACAACTCGACGCGCCGACACTAGCGGCTCTGATGTGCTCGCGGCTGTGCCACGATCTGGTGGCGCCTGTGAGCGCGGTGAAGAACGCGCTTGAGGTCTATAACGACCCGTCGATGCCGGACAGCCGCGAACAGGCGCTGAAGGTCATCGACCAGGCTGCCGCGTCCGCCGCGGCTAAACTGGAATTTTTGCGCGTCGCATTCGGCGCCGCAGGCATCGGCGAGCATTCCGCTGACGCTGACGAAGCCGGCCGGGTCGCCGAGCGCTTTTTCTCCGCCATGAAGCCGGAGTTGAGCTGGCGGCCCTCCACCGTGCAGCCGCCGCTGACTTTTGTACGCCTGATGTACAATCTGGCGTTGATCGCGCTCGATGCCCTGCCGCGTGGCGGCACCGTGGAAGTCGATCTGAAGGAAGAAGGCGGCGTTCTGGAAGCCGTCGTTAAGTCGACAGGGCCGAAGGCGGCGTTGCGTCCGACCACAATGGCGGCGCTGCGCGGCGAATTGCCGGAAGGCGGCTATGATGGCCGGTCGGTCCAGCAATATTTCACCGGCGTTGTCGCAGCCAGTCTCGGCGCGGATTTGAACGCGCGCGAAGGCCAGGACGTCGTTGAACTGATCGCGCGCCTGAAAGTGCGCTAACGCTCAACGCATGCACGCTTGAGCAAATATCCACAAACGCGTTAGCGTGGCGGCAAACATCCGACGAGGGAGCCGCCATGTCCGTCAAAGAACGCGTTGCGCCTGCAAGTCTGTTTGATCCAGCGGTCCAGGCTTGTCCTTACCAGCATTACAAATGGCTGCACGACGAAGCGCCCGTGTACTGGGACGCTGAGATCGGCGCGCATGTCATCTCCAAATATGAAACGATCCGGGCGTTGGCGCTCGATACCGAAACCTTCTCCAATCTCGGCATGCTGACGGCGCCGGCGCGCTCCAGCGCCGCCAAGCAGGTCGACGCCATTATGGACACAACCTGGCGCTCGGTGCCGCTGCTCGTCGCCAATGATCCGCCGTCGCACACCAAATACCGCCGCATCTCCAATACGATCCTCTCGATGCAGCGCATGAAAGCGGCGCGGCCTTTGGCTGAGATGACGATCAAACGCTATCTTGATCCATTTTTGGCGAAAGGCGGCGGGGAATTTATTCATGAGGTCGCGGCGCCTGTGCCCGTCGCCATTATCTGCGAGATGCTTGGGATCCCCGAAGCGATGCAGCACAAGTGCCGCGAATGGTCCGATGCGCTGATGGATTCCTTGTGCGGCATGGCGAGCGCCGAGCGCGAAGTGGAATGCGCCAATCTCTTCGTCGAGCGCCAAAACTACTTCGCCGCCATCATCGAACGCATCCGCAAAGACGGCGGCCCTGAAGACCAGATGCTGACCGGCGTAGCGCTGGCGCGAACGGATGACGGCGAATTGCTGAGCATGGCCGAAGCGCTGACCTTTTGCGAACAGCTGCTGGTCGCGGGCGGCGAGACCACAACGGATTCCATGGGCCTCGGTATGCGCCAATTGGCGGAGCGGCCGGAATTGCTGGCGGCGCTGCGCGACAACGAGGCGCGGGTGGAAACGTTCGTCGAAGAAATCTTGCGCCTTTATGCGCCGCCGCAGGGCGCGTTCCGAATCGTCACGCGGGACACCGAGATCGAAGGCGTGCCGATTAAGGCAGGCGGCAAGATCATGCTGCGCTGGGGCGCTGGCAATCGCGACGAGGACGTTTTTCCGCGCAGCGGGGAGATCGACCTAAGCCGGGCGAACGCGCGCAATCACCTCACCTTCGGTTTCGGCATTCACATGTGCCAGGGCGCGCCTTTGGCGCGCATAGAGCTGGCGATCTTGTTTGCTGAGGTGGCAAAAAGGGTAAGGACGCTGTCCATTGACGCCAGCGAGGGCGGCGCGGTGAACAAAAAAACCGTGATGAATATGGGCTTGGTCAGCCTGCCGCTGCACATCGAGCTGTTGTAATCGCCGCTGGTGTTGCTTCGGCTATCGCGGCTCGAAGCGCGCCAAGACCTCACGCGCCGAACGGTTCAGAAGCTTGGCTTTGTCGCGTGGCGTGTCGGTGGGGCGGTCCATCGGGCATTCGATCGACAAAGTACGGCCCTCCGGCATGTGCGCGAGGAATTGATCGAGCGCAAATGCGCCATGGCTGGGCGCCATTCTATTTGCGGTCGCTTCGTAAAACGACTTGTCGGGATCGACCGTAAGCGGACCATCGCAGAATTGGATATAGCCGATCTCATCCTTGCGAACATTCAGCCGGTCGAAGTCCGCCGGACCGACGCCGTTGCGATAGAGATGCAGGGCGTCGATCGCCAGCTTGCCGTTCGCGTGGTTGGCGCCGCGGATGATGCGCATGGCGTGATCGATGGTCTTGCAATCATTGAAGACCATGAATTCCAGACTGGCCTCGACACCCATTTCTTGCGCCAGGTCACAGAATTTGCCGAATTCGTCGATCGCTTCCGCGTCCGTGATGCCGCCGGCCAAAAACGCCGTGGCGCGCTTGCCGCCCAAAGACGCGCCCAAAGCGAGCGCCTCGCGGTGATCCTTCGCGTGAAGCTCGGGCGTCAGGAAGAAAACTTCGATATTGTAGACCGATACCCCGGTATCGCGCATGGCTTGGCGGAAGGCGGGCTCATTCTCGCGGGTGACCAGAGGAAAATCGAGGCCGGCTGTCGGCTGCGTGAAGATGCAGACATGCTCAAAGCCCGCATCGCCAGCAACCTGCACCAATTGAATGGGGTTTTGGTCCATCAAGCAGAGGTGATGCAGCGATAATGCGCGCGAACTGGCCAATATGTACCTCCCTCGCGAGCGCGTCCGGTTGTTCCGCGCGGCGTAGCCTTCTTGTTCGTCCTTATCCCCCACGCGGCGCCGGAGCGCAAAAGACTTGTTGATCCTGGACATTGTTAGACCTTCGTTAAGTCTTGTGGCCAACGATCCGCCATCACCAAGGGGCGGGCCATGGCCGATTCGCAGCGTCATTTCGCAGATCTTATTTCGGCGCTGAACACGGCTTCGCGGCAATTGCAAAAGCTGGAACGGGCGCAAGCCGAAGCCGCCGCCGCCGCTGCGCCGTTGTTGCGTTCGCTCAACAGCATCCAGGTCGCCGCCGAAGAGGCTGGTCTGTCGCGGCTTTCTGGTTTGGCGGATGCTGGGCGCGGCGCCGCACGGGCGATCCATGCCGTCCATAACTCAGCGCTCAATCTGACGGCGCTGCAGCGCTGCATGATGCGGATGCGCATGATCGCCGCGGGCGTCGGGATCAACGGCGTTCCCGTGGCCGAATCCGATGAGTCTCTTTTACAGGTTCTGGACGCGCTGCGAGGCGGTCCCGGAGTCTCCTTGGCCGATGATTTCGAAGCGGATCAGCCGCGCGGCATCCCGGCGACCGATGAAAACCTGACCAAAGCGCGCGATGAAATGATCGACGCCCGCGCCAAGGCGTTGGAGGCCGCCAAGTTGCTGCCGATGGACGCTCTGGCGTTACGGGTGCAGCGCCTCGCCGCCATCGCGCAGGACGAGGACGAACGCAGCGCCGATCTGGCGCCGCTGTCCGGCGTCTGGCTGGGCGTGCCGGTTCTGGCCGCGCAATTGGAGCGCCGCTATGGCAAGCAGATTCGCGTCGATTTCATGGGCGATTCCATTTTCGTGGAACGGCGGATCGTGCCTGTCCTGGCGATTTGCGTCGAACAGATCGTCCGGCTGATGGCCGAACGTAGCTTGGAGCGGCCGGCCGATCGTGCGCTGCTGAAAAAGCCAGCGACCGGAATCATCACCTTGATCGCGGCGTGCGACAATGACGGCTTGTCGCTGAGCATCGCCGATGACGGCAATGGTGCCGATTTGCCTTTGAAAGAGATCAATGCCTGTATCGCCGATCTGGGCGGGGGCGTGGAGGCTTTGTCGGTGCCGGATTGGGGCGGCAGCGTCACCTTGGCCATCCCGGCGGATCATCTCGGCGCCTGGCGGATGCAGGTCTGGCCGCGCACCGAAGCGCCGCAATTGCTGCAAAACGCCCAGGCGGTTGCCTGATCCAGTCCGCACCCGCGGCTTTTAACTTTCGTTCGCAAGACGTTTACCAAACCAGTGGCAATGTACCGTTCGAGTGCGCGGGAGGATTCTATGGGCGAAGCTGTACGGAAATGTCTGGTGGTCGACGATAGTCCCATCATCCGTAAGGTCGCCCGCCGGATTGTTGAAGACATGCACTTTGCCGTCGACGAGGCCGGCGACGGCGCCGAAGCTTTGGCCCGCTGCCGCAAGATGATGCCCGAAGCCATTCTCCTGGATTGGAATATGCCGGTTATGAATGGGCTTGATTTCGTGCGGGCGCTGCGCAGAGAGCGCGGCGGCGACAAGCCGATCGTGGTTTTCTGCACCACCGAGAACGATCCGATCGAAATCGCGGAAGCCATGCGCGCGGGCGCCAACGAATATGTGATGAAGCCGTTCGACAGCGACATCATGAATTCAAAATTCGCTGACGCCGGACTGATCTGATCCCGCAACCAGCGCATTTTCAACAAAAGTGGAGG
>JBEVJO010000320.1:0-2742 GCA_040510175.1 Caulobacterales bacterium | reverse complement strand
TCTTCGGGCGGCTGCGGCGGGACTGGATCGGCGTGCGGCGGTTCAAGTTTCACCGTCGCGGTGGGACCGTTCGCCGCCTCGCCCGGCGCCACCGCGGATTTGCGCGTAATGGCGAACATCGTCGCGGTGATCGCGATCATCAAACCCACGATGACAATTACGCGCGCCATTGCTCGCCCCGCTGTTGTTATTGACGAATGACCGGCAATCTAGACGCCAAGTGGCTGGCCGCCATTGCGGCCCATGCGCCTATCAACAGGTTTCGTCAGCGGCGGCCCAACGACTTGAGGTAGAGCGCCATGGCGCGCCGATCCTCATCGATCAGGTGTTTCGTGCTGTCTTCGATCACTTCCGCCATAGGTCCCTGCGCCGAATCGAAGTCCGGGCGCGCGCCACTTTTGAGGTACTCCGCTAGTTCTTCCACAGACCATAGAGCGAGTTCCGAGCGCCGCCCAACGAGAGCGGGCACACGCCAACCCTCCGGACCCGTCGCATTGCCACCTAAATGGCGCTCCGCATCGGCTTGGCCGAAGGTTCCGCGCGGCGTGTGACATTCACCGCAGTGACCCAATGCCTCGACCAAATAGCGGCCACGATTCCAGGTTGCATCCTGGGCAGGATCGTCGGCGAGTGGTTCCGCCTTGGCGAGGAACAGCAATTTCCAGCCCTTCATGAGGGCGCGCCACGAGAACGGAAACGCGAGTTCATTCTCGCGACGCTCGGTGCGCACGGGCTCAAGCGTCGCGAGATACGCTTTGATCGCCAGCGCGTCTTCGATCTTCATGCGCGCATAGGACGTGTACGGAAAGACCGGGTACAGATCTTCGCCGTTGCGGTCTTCGCCATGCGTCAGTGCACGGACGAAATCCTCATCGCTCCAGCGGCCGATGCCGCGGCGATCGTCCGGCGTGATGTTGGGGCTGTAGAATGTGCCGAACGGCGTGGCCAACGCGCGGCCGCCTTCGAATTGTTCGCCGCCACCCTTTTTGTCCCAATGACAGCTGACGCAGCCGGACGCGCGGACAAGATATTCGCCACGCTCCACCATGCCGGCATTGGCGCTCGACAAGCCTTGCGGAATGACGACCGTCGAATGCGACGGCATGAATAGCCAGGCGGCCACGATGGCGCCCGCCGCAAGCGCCACAAGGGCGATCCAGCGAAGCGGCGTCATGGCTACTCGGTTTCAGGGCCGCGGAACGGCGTGTGACAGCCGCCGCAGCTTTTGCGGACGTCGCCCAACGCCGCGTCGAGTTTGGCTTTATCGGCAGCGCCCGCTTCCGCGGCTTTCAGCGCAGTGAAAAGCGCGTCGGCCGCCGCCTTGAATTCCGTCGGCTTGGTCCAAATATCCTGCAATGCGCGCGTCTTCGTGACGCCTGCGTCGCCGATGCCCGTTCCTTTCGGAAATGCCGATGGAATCGACTCAGCGAATTTGATCGCAGAAGCGAGGGTTGCTTTGGTTTCGGCAGGTGTTGCAGCTTTCGTGGCCGCCGTGAGATCGCCCACCATGCCCTTCATTCCTGCGATGCGCGCATCGACAATCTTTTGCGGTGCGTCTGCAGCCCATGCCGCACTTGCACACAGAACGACAGCTGCGCCGATCAACCAGTGCTTCATTGAAACCCCCTCAGCCCTACAGGCGTTTTGTTCTTAACCGATGGTAACCTTTGTGACGAATACAACCAAGCCCCCCGAATTCCGCCCTTCCCGCCGTCACTATTTCGACGCACACTTCCTGCATGGTTTCAAACCATTTACGGGGAACCCGTATAGTTGAATCCTCTGCGTTCAGCCTGGATAGAACAATGCATAAGCTGATTGGGGTTTGCGTTTTCTGCGGCTCCTCCGAAGGTAGCGATCCGGCCTACATGCAGGCGGCCCGCACCTTGGGCCGCGACATCGCTCTGGCCAACGCGCGCTTGATCTACGGCGGCGCTTCGATCGGGTTGATGGGCGAAGTGGCGCGCGCGGCGCTTGAAGCCGGCGGCGAAGTCATCGGTATCATTCCGCAGTTCTTGCGTGCACGTGAAATCGAACTCGCGAGCCTCACCGAACTCGTCATCACGCCGAACATGCACGAGCGCAAAGAGCGCATGCACGGCATGGCGGATGCGTTTGTGATTTTGCCCGGCGGTCTCGGCACGCTTGAAGAAGTGCTTGAAGCGATGACGTGGGCACAACTCGGGCTGCACAAGAAGCCCATCGTATTCGTGAACACGAAAGGGTTTTGGGATCCGTTGTTCGCGACGTTCGATCGCGTCGGGTCGCACAACTTTGCGCGCTATGGGCTGAAAGAACTCTACACGGTCGTGAACCGGGTCGAGGACACGCTGCCCGCGATCATGAACTTCCACCGGCAGGCGGCGGAATAAGCCTCGCGCCTTAGCGCTTCCCACGTGATTAGCGCCAATGCCGCCCAGATAAAGGCGAACGTCACCGCGTGCGCGCTGGTGAACGGCTCGTTGTACATGAACACCGCGATGATCAGCGCGATCGACGGCGCGAGATACTGCAAGAAGCCGATCGTGGACAAGCGCACCAGGCGTGTCGCGGCGGCGAACAGCAGCAGCGGGATCGCCGTCAGCGGGCCTGCAATGACCAGATTGATGTCAGTCATGAAATTCACGTGCAGGAACGCACCCTGCTTCGTCGCGGTGAGATAGGCGATGTAGCCTAGCGCGGCCGGCGCCAGTAGAATGGATTCGACCGTCAGGCCTTCGAGCGATTCAACGGCGACTTTCT
>JBEVJO010000319.1:0-7012 GCA_040510175.1 Caulobacterales bacterium | reverse complement strand
ACACCGACGAGAGCTTGTCGAACGTCAGCACGCCATCCGGTTTTGGATAGACGATCGGCTTGTGCTTGGCCGCTGGTTCGGTCGCTTCGGCGTCGGACTTCTTGTGCTTCATCGAACCGAAACCGCTGAATGGCGAGAAACCGCCGAACAGCGTGTTGAACCACATATCCAGGCCGCCCAAACCGATGCCGATATAGGTGCCGAACGCCGTCCAAAGCGGTTTCACGTTACGGACCAGCTTCAAATCGGCGCCAACCCACGATTTCCGCCAGCCGTCTTCATAGGCATCCATGCCGTCGCTTGGCGCGCCGTTCAGCAACGCATCGAACGCTACCTCTGCAGCCAGCATGCCGGTCTTCATCGCGTTGTGGCTGCCTTTGATGCGCGGCACATTCACGAAGCCCGCCGAGCAGCCGATCAAGGCGCCGCCGGGGAACGAGGTTTTCGGCACCGACTGCCAGCCGCCTTCAGTAATGGCCCGCGCGCCGTAAGACAGACGCTTGCCGCCTTCGAAGGTCTCCCGAATGTCGGGATGCGTCTTGAAGCGTTGGAATTCGTCGAATGGCGACAAATACGGATTCTTGTAGTTCAGATGCAGGACGAAACCGACCGAGACGAGGTTTTCGCCGAAATGATATAAGAAAGAGCCGCCGCCGGTTCCGGCGTCGAGCGGCCAGCCGAATGAGTGCTGCACCAAACCCGGCTTGTGTTTGTCCGGCGCGACTTGCCACACTTCCTTGATGCCGATCCCAAACTTGGCCGGCGAACGGCCTTCATCCAGCGCGTATTTGCGAATCAATTGTTTCGCCAGCGAGCCGCGCGCGCCTTCGGCGATCAGCGTGTATTTGGCGAGAATGTCGATGCCCGGTGTGAAATCGCCTTTAGGTGCGCCTTTCCGGTCGACGCCCATGTCGCCGACGCGCACGCCTTTTACCGCGCCCTTGTCGTCATACAGCACCGCCACGGCGGCAAAGCCCGGATAGATTTCAACACCCAAAGCTTCGGCTTGTTCGCCCAGCCATTTGGCGACCGCGCCCAAGGACACGATATAATTGCCGTGATTGTTCATCAGCGGCGGCATCATGAAGTTCGGCAGCGTGATCGAGCCCGCTGGCCCGAGGAAAAGGAATTTATCTTCCTTCACTTTCGTTTGAATTGGCGAGCCAAGGTCTTTCCAGTCCGGCAGCAATTCATTGAGCGCCTTGGGGTCAATCACCGCGCCCGATAGAATATGGGCGCCGACTTCCGAGCCCTTTTCCAAAATGGCGACGGACACGTCGCCCCCCGCCTCGGCTGCCCGCTGTTTGAGCCGGATCGCCGCCGCAAGGCCCGCCGGCCCAGCGCCGACGATTACGACGTCATATTCCATCGACTCGCGTTCCACTTCCTCAGCGGCCATTCATGTCCCCAAAACTACAATGTCTGCGAGCGTGGGCTCTCCCCAAGCTAGCGATTTCTGGTTGTCGAATTAGACTAACCTCCGGTCAAGGCCGAAACGTTCGGCCATTGGACCTAGATTAGACGCGAGGCCACAGGATTCATGGATAATTTGTCTGCAAACGCCCTTGCCGACAGCCTCCTCGATTGGTGGCGGCTCGCGGGCGTCGAGCCAGACATCCGGCCAATACCCCGCGCCGCCACGCCGAGTCCTGAGAGTTTTCAACAAGCAATCAAGCCCCGGCCGGCCCAGTCCAGGCCCTCTGTCGAGGATTCCTGGGATGATGCGCAACCCGCCCCGGCCAGGCCGGCCGGGCCGCTAGCGAAGCCGAAAATCGACGCAGCGGCAGCCGGAAGCGCCGCCGAGGCCGTCGCTGAAGCGCAAAAAGTCGCAGCCGCCTGCACGACCTTGGCTGAGCTCAAAAAGGCGATCGCGGATTTCGCCGGCGTTTCCTTGAGGGCCACCGCCAAACAATCCGTGTTCGCAGACGGCGTAGCGGGTGCAGCGGTGATGGTGGTGGGCGAAGCGCCAGGACGTGACGAGGACGAACAAGGCAAACCCTTTGTCGGCGCGGCCGGCCAATTGTTGGACAAGATGCTCGCGTCGATCGGCCTGACCCGAGCCGAAAACGTTTATATTTCCAACATCCTGAATTGGCGGCCGCCTGGTAACCGACAGCCGACGCAAACGGAGATTCTGATCTCCATGCCGTTTATCGAGCGGCATATCGCGTTGGCCGCACCGAAGATTTTGATCCTTGCAGGTGGCGTATCGGCAAAAGCTTTGCTGCGCACCGAAGACGGCATCATGCGGCTACGTGGCCGGAAGACACGCTACGTATCTACAGACGGCGCCTTTGAATTGCCCGCTTTTCCAATTTTTCACCCCTCCTACCTATTACGGCGGCCGCAGGAAAAGCGTCTGGCGTGGGCGGATTTGCTGGCGATCGAAAAAGCCATCGCCGCCCTTTAACAACCACGTTTGTACAATAACCCGCGTCCTCGTGCGCAGCCCGAAACAGCCGGCGGATGAACTCCATCGGCCCTATTGAGGAAACGTCATGACCACGCTGAAGACCCGCGTTTTGTACGCTGCGGCTGGTTTGGCTCTGGCGGCGGCATTTCAAGCATCACACGCCAATGCTTGCCCCGGCACGCCGGCGCAATTCGATCCGTCTTCGCTGTCGCCAGCGCCAACACAGCAAACCGCCGACGATCAGACCGAACCCGGCGGCCCCTCTTATGACTCCGGCGTAGCGCAGCCTTCGGGTCCGGCTATGCCGGTTCCATGCGGTCCGCCACCTTGGGTAACGGGCGGCGCGGCGCCTTCAGCGGCCGGACCGCAATATCCAACCACCCCGCCAACCGCGACCGGCGCCTATGAGCCGAACTCAAACACGCCAGCGCCGCCGCCGATGCAATATGCGACGACGCCACCGCCGGCCTATTCGGCGACGCCCTCGGCGCCGGCGCCGTACGCGAGCACCCCGCCGCCGACCTATTCACGCGGACCGACAACGCCTGCGCCGACCTATTCGCGCGGCCCAACGACTCCCGCGCCAACCTATTCAGTTGGATCAGCCACCCCGCCTCCAACCTATTCGACCGGCACAACACCGCCGCCGACATATTCGCGTGGACCAACGACGACAGCGTCCAATTATGCGACCTCGCCCGACGCTGCAGCGCCGCCGGTCTATTATTCCGGTCCGCAGCAATATGTCCCATCACCCGGCGTAGTCCCGCCGCCCGAGATGGCGCCGCCGCAAACGCCAGCGCCGACATATTCCTACACGCCGCCGCCAGTTTACGAGGCGCCGCAGCCTGTGCTCCCGACTGCGCCCTATCCGCCAGCCTATCGCACCGCCATCGCGCCGAAACTTTCGCCGTGGCTGAAAGTGCTCTCGCCACAGGATGAGGAACGCTATGCGCGCGCCTACGCCGCCGGCGATGCGCGGCTCTACACCAGCGCCGACGCGCTGTTGGCGGAGGTGGACGATCCCGTGCTGCAAGGCTCCGTGCTGGCGCGGCGCTACACGTCCAAATCAACCTACAACCCGCGCTACGCCGAATTGTACGCTTGGCTGACCTCGTATTCCGACAACGCCGAAGCCGACGCGATTTACGCTGCGGCGCTGCCCAAAATGACCGGCGACTTTGGACCGCCGCCAAAACCGGACCGCGCCAAACCGCGCAGTTTTGCAGCGTCCGGACTGAAACAGACTCAAGCGTTCGCACCGCGCCCAACCGCGCCAACCTCGCAGGCCAATATCAATGCCGCCGAGCAAGCCTTCTACAGCGCGCAGCCCGAACAAGCGCTGATGATCGCCGCACCGGAAATCGGCCAAGCCCTGGATGGCGATGCGCGCTACATTTCCGGACTGGCGAATTTCCGCCTGCGTCGTTTCGGCGATGCGGCGCAGCTTTTGGACGCTGCGGCGCGCACGCGCTATTACGCGCCCGGTGAAATCGCCGCCGCCGCCTATTGGGCGGGGCGCGCGCATCTGGCCGCCGGTCAGACGCAAGAGGCGCTCGGCGCATTCAAGTTCGCCGCCGCGCAGCCGCTCACCTTCTACGGCACACTTGCTGAGAGGCAGCTGGGGCGCGAACCGAGCTATCGGCCGCCGGTGGTTGCGACTTTGGACGCAAGCAACGCAGCGGATTTGTTCGCCCGGTATCCGGCCGCCAAACGCGCGGCAGCGTTGGCGCAACTGGGACACCTCAACGACGCCGAAGCGGAGATCAAAGCGCTGCAGCGCAAGGTCGATCCGTCGGAGGATGTGCGACTGTTGTCATTAGCGCAATCGCTGGGTCTCGCCAGCACCGCCACCCGGCTCGCAGAAATGGGCGGGCCCGAACTCGCCGCCGGGCTTTATCCCGACGCGCCTTATGCGCCGAAGGATGGCTTCCGGCTGAACAAGGCGCTGCTGTTCGGCATCGCCCGTCAGGAATCCCGGCTCAATCCCGAAGCGGTCAGCGTCTCAAACGCGCGCGGTCTGATGCAATTGCTGCCCTCAACCGCAGCGTGGATCGGCAAAAACCCGCAATACAAAGCGAGCCCTGACCTTCTGTTCGATCCGTTGATCAACATGAAGCTCGGCCAGGATTACGTTGAGCACCTGTTCGACGAAGTCAGCCCCGATCTCGTACGGGTTCTGGCCGCCTATAATATGGGCCCTGGCGCCTTGAAGCGATGGCTGGCCAGCGTCGGCGATTTCAACGACCCGCTTTTGCTGATTGAATCGATCCCGAAAGACGAAACGCGCAATTACGTGAAGCGTGTGCTCGCCAATATGTGGCTCTACGAGGCCCGGTACGGACAACCGTCGCCGACTTTGGAGGCCATGGCGGCGGGCAAGGCGCCGTATTATTCCGGGACTGCCAGAATTTATTAAAACGCGAGCGGCCTTTTCGTTTAACGGCCGCAGCTCCAGGTAAAGGGCGTTGTATGATGAGGATTGCGATGACGTTTCTAGCCGCAACAGCGATGACCTGTTTCTTCGACACGGCGGACGCCAAGACCAAACCGCCAGCCACCAAGGCAGCGGTCACAGCGCCCAAACAGGTCGATCCGGGCTGGAACCTCGCCGACCTCTATCCCTCGCCGGAAGCCTGGACCGCCGCTTACACCAAGCTGAAAGCGGACGCCGACGCGCTCGAATCATTCAAAGGCACGCTCGGCAAGAGCGCGCCGAAAATGTTCGCCGCATTGTCGGAGATGAGCCGCGTGCGCAAAGAAGCGAACCGCCTCTACACCTACGCCTCCCTGAAGGCCGACGAAGATGTTCGCGTGGCGCCCAATCAGGAACGCCAGCAACTCGCCGGCACGCTGATGACGACGATCGGCGAAAAGACCTCCTGGCTCGCGCCGGAAGTGCTGAGCATCGGCGCCGAGAAGGTCGCCAAGTTTCAGGACAAGTCGCCGGAGCTGAAAAGCCGCTTCGGCTTCTTCCTGAATGACATTATACGCGGCGCGCCGCACACCTTAAGCGCCGAAGCGGAAAGCGTTCTGGCTGCGACGGGCAATGTGCTGGCGCAGCCGAACAATGTGTATTCCACCTTCGCAAATGGCGAACTGCCCTTCCCGACGATCACGCTCGCCAGCGGTGAAACGGTTCAGCTGACCCAGGCGAATTATTCGAAATACCGCCAGTCCGCCAATCGCGAAGACCGCAAGAAAGTCTTCGACGCCTTCTGGCCGGCCTGGAAAACCTATGAAGGCACGTTCGGCGCGATGATGACCACGCAGGTCATGGGCGACACGTTCAGCGCCCGCGCCCGCAAGTTCGACACCTCGCTGCAAGCGGCGGTATTCGGCGAGAACATGCCGGAAAGCGTGTATCGCACCTTGGTCGCGCAGGCGAACAAGAACCTGCCGACCCTGCACCGCTATCTGAAGCTGCGCAAAGAGCTGCTCGGCGTCAAAGATGACCTGCAATATTTCGACGTCTATCCGCCGATCTTTAAAAGCACGACGCCGCTGAAATTCACGGTCGACGATTCAAAGGCGATCACGCTGGAAATCGCCAAGCCCTATGGCGACGAATACGAAGCGGCGTTGAAGCAAGGCTTCGCCGGATCGTGGATGAATTCCTATCCAAGCCCAGGCAAGCATAACGGCGCCTATATGAACGGCAGCGCCTATGACGTGCACCCTTATGTGCTGCTGAACCACAATGACGATTTCGACTCGCTGTCGACCTTCGCGCATGAATGGGGGCATGCGGTGCATACGCTGTTGGCCAGCAAGGCGCAGCCTTATGAACTGTCAAACTATTCCACCTTCACGGCGGAGACGGCGTCGATCGCCAACGAAATGCTGCTGAGCGACTACATGGTCGCGAAAGCCAAAACCAACGCGGAGAAACTCTATTATCTCGGCGAAGAACTGGAGATGATGCGCGGCACCTTCTTCCGCCAGACTTTGTTCGCTGAGTTCCAATTGCGCATGCACGAGGAAATCGAAAAAGGCGGATCGCTGTCCGGCGAACGCCTGACGCAGCTTTATTGCGAGCTGACCAAGAAATATTACGGCGACGCCGAAGGCGTCATGAAGATCGACCCGAAATATTGCATCGAGTGGGCCTTCATCCCGCATTTCTATTACGGCTATTACGTCTATCAATACGCCACCTCGATCGTCGGCGCAGCGGCCTTCACCGACGCCATCGCCAAGGAAGGCGCACCGGCGCGCGACCGCTTCATCAATATGCTGAAAGCCGGCGGATCGGATTATCCAATCAATCTCTATAACAAGGCCGGCATCGATATGACGGCGGACGCGCCTTACGAAGCATTGATCGCCCGCATGAACCGCGTCATGGACGAGATCGAAAAGCTACGCAAAGCGAAGTGATCTGAAGTCGAAAACAGGTGGTGGAGGTTGCGATGCCGTCAGACGCTGACCCAAACTCCACCGCCAAGCATATCGATTGGTCCACCGGCGGCGCGGGCTTCGGCCGCTACGATCCGTCCGACGAATTGTTGCATCCGAACGTCGCTAATCCGGATCCCACCGTCAGCGAAACCTGGCTTTATATGTGGTACGCGCCGGAGGCGCGGATCAGCGCCTGGG
>JBEVJO010000318.1:0-2987 GCA_040510175.1 Caulobacterales bacterium | reverse complement strand
TCTGAAAAAAATAAGAGACGGCAGGCTCCAGGCGATGCCGCACAAAAACGACGCGATGGTGAAAAGCACCACGGCGCCGACAAACGTGCGGACGATGCCGAAACGCTGCGTCAACCACGCCGTCAGCGGCAAGGATATGCCATTCGCGATGGCGAATGCGGTGATCACCCAGGTGCCTTGGGACGAACTGCCGCCGAGATCGCCAATGATGGTCGGCACGGATACGTTGGCGATGGTGCTGTCCAGCACTTGCATGAACGTGCCAAGCGCCAGCGCAATTGCCGTGACGACCAGCGTGGCGCCGGTCATAACACGTGGCGCCGCGGCTCCTGAAGCGGTGGCGGCTTGCGCCATGACAGAATCCTAGCTCGCGCTGCGCAGATCGATTTTGGCGTCCATCGAAAGGCCCATGCGCAACGGGTGAGCCTTCAGTTCTTCCGGATCGAGCTTGATCCGCACCGGCACGCGCTGCACCACCTTGATCCAGTTGCCGGACGCGTTCTGCGCCGGGATCAGCGAGAAAGCCGCGCCGGTGCCGCCGGACATGCCGGTGACCACGCCGTGATATTTGACGCCATCGCCATACAGGTCAGACTTCAGTTCGACCTTCTGGCCTGGAGCTACCTTGCGCAATTGAACTTCCTTGAAATTCGCATCGACGAAAACATCGTCAATCGGCGCAATGATCATCAGTGCGCGGCCGGCTTCGACGCGCTCGCCCATTTGCACGTTCTTGTCAGATACGACGCCATCGATAGGCGATTTGATCGTCGTGCGCGACAACGCCAACTGCGCGGTTTCCAGACGCGACTTGGCGGCGGCGATCTGCGCTTGCGAGGTCGAGTAAGCGTTCTGCGCGATCGTCAATTCGTCGCCAGAGACTGCGCCGCCTTTCGCCAAAGCCTGACGCCGGGAAAGATCGAGCCGGGCGCGCGTGTAATCGGCGTGTGCGCGCGCGAGGTTTGCCTGGGCTTCAGAGACCGCGAGCTTGGCGTCCGACGCGTCGAGTTCGACCAGAACCTGCCCCGCCTTCACAGTCTGCGTGTTGGCGACCAGCACTTTTTCGACCGGTGCTGAGATAAGAGGCGTCACCACGGCCGAATCCGCGCCGACATAGGCGTTGTCAGTGCTGACGAAGTGCGAGGCCACCGTCACCCAGTAAATAGCGTAAGCGGCGAGCCCGGCGCCGACAACAAGCGCGACTAGACCCAGCCGCTTGTTTCGCTTTGTCTTGGCGTTTGACGCAATGATGGCGGCGTCCAGTTGCGGTGTATTTGTGGAGGTATCTGGCATGATCTCTGCCCCTTTAAAACTTAAACGCCGGACGCATTGGAAAAGCCGCCGCCCAAAGCGCGAGCGAGGGCGACGTCAAGGCTGAACGCGCGGCTTTCCAGATCGATCACATTCATGCGCTGCTGCAGCACCGCATCCTCGGCGATTAGAACCGCTTGATAATTGGACAGGCCGCCTTCGTAGCGCATGCGCGCAATGCGATAGGCGTCCTCGTTTGCGGCCAGCGCCGCGCGGGACTCGGTCAGCCGCGTTTGCAGCGCGCGTTTGCTGGTGGCCGCATCAGCAACTTGCTGCAGCGCCTGTACGACGGCTTGATTGTATGACGCTACCGCAGCGTCGCGTTCGGCGTCCGCGCGCAGCAGATTGGCGCGCAACCGGCCGCCCTGGAAAATCGGCAGACTGATCGCGGGGCCGGCCGAACCGATGTCCGAACCGGAGTCCACCAGATTACTGAGGCCAAGCGATTCCACGCCGATAAAGGCCGTGAGATTCACATTGGGGTAAAATTCAGCCTGGCTTTGCTTGATGCGTTTGTTGGCGGCTTCGGCGCGCCAGCGCGCGGCGACGACGTCCGGACGGCGGCCGATCAAATCCGCCGCCAGAGTTTCGGGTAGGCCAAACGCTGCGGGCGTCGTGGCGGCTGGGCGTGCGATCGTTAGACCGCGATCGGGACCTGCGCCCAACAGGGCGGCCAGCCGGTTGCGCGTCAGCGCCAGCGCCTCATCCAAGGCGGCGAGCTGCGCCCGGGCGGCGGGCGGGCCTGCCTCTGCTTGCCGCAATTCACCGCGCGTATCCAAACCGGCCGTGACGCGCCGCGACACAAGGTCGGCAGTCTGTTCACGAAGGTTCAGCGCTTTTTGCGCGATGTCGCGTTCGGCATAGAGGCGTGAAAGATCAGCATAGGCATCGGCGATCGATGCAGACAGCATCAACCGGGCCGCTGCCGCGTCCGCTTGCGCGGCTTTGGCTTCGGAGGAGGCTGCTGCGATCGCGGCGCGATTGCGGCCCCAGAAATCGAACTCATAATTGAAATCGAGCGTCGCGCGTCCGTAATCCTGATAGCCCGAGGGCACGAACTCGGCCGGAATGCCCGCATTGTAGCTTTGCTTTTGCAGCTTCGCGCCCGCGTTCGCACTGACGCTGGGCAGTAAAGAAGCGCGCGCCGCCGCCTGTTGGGCGTTGGCGGCGCGCACGCGCGATTCAGCCTGAGCGAGCGTCGGGGAGGATTTCAGCCCGTCGGCGATCAGCGCGTCTAATTGAGGGTCGTTGTAGGCCTTCCACCAATTTTGATCGGGCCAAGCGGCGCCCGGCGCCGCGAAGCTTTGGCTGGAGGCGAGGGCCGCAGGCTGAGCGGCGGCGAGAGGAGTCTCACGGTCAGGCAGGGATGCACAGGCCGCTAAAAGGCTCAGCAGCAAAGGGGCAGCGGCGCGCGCAACAAGCGTTTTTCTCCCGGATTTCAGGCCCTTAGGGGCATTTTTCCCGGATTGCATGCCATTTTTCCCTTGCAATGACCGTACGGTAGGGTCATATTCGTCCACAGATGAGGTATAGAGCCGAAATGGTCAAGGCCGAAAAACGGTTAATCGACGAAAAAACTTTTCCGGCGCAGGTTGAGATTAGCTTGTCGAAGGCGCGCGCCGCCGTGGGCGATCGCCGCGCGGCGATCATTGACTGCGCCGAAAAAGTTTTTCTGG
>JBEVJO010000317.1:0-4612 GCA_040510175.1 Caulobacterales bacterium | reverse complement strand
CGGCGGCGGCGCGCTGGCCATCTTTCGCGCGGGAAATCGGCGGCGACAGTTCAAACGAAATGCTGGGTTATCGGGCGCTTGGGACCATCGTAACGGCGACCAGCGAGGCTGCGCGGTTGCATTTGATCGAATTGGCCGTAAGGGCGGCGCTGATTGGTCAGCGCGCAGCGCTGCTGGACGCCTCAGACATACGGTCGTTGGAGCCAGGGCTCACCGCAAGTGTGCAGGCCGGGCTTCACTTTCCGGAGGATGCGCTGGTGGAGCCGCCACTTGTTGTTGCGGCGTTGAGGGCGGCTTTGGTCAAAGCCGGGTGTGAAATTCTTTCGGCGCATGTCGCTTCGCTGGAACCTACATCAAGCGGTGTTTCGGTCGTTACAAATGTCGGCCGTATCATGGACGCGGACGCCGTCGTGGTCGCCACAGGATGGAGCGCTGCGCCGGCTTTGGCGCCCGAATTATCCGGCCTGTTTCCGGTCAAAGGGCAGATTCTCACGGTGTCCGGAGTCGACCGCGCACCACGCCACATGCTGCGTGGGGAGGGTGTCTACCTGGCGCCGCGTAGCGATGGACGGATCGACATCGGCGCGACCAGCGAACCCGGATTGGACGATCTGAATGTGCGCCCCGAAGCGATCATTGCTTTACGACAAAAAGCGGACGCACTCTTTCCCGCACTGTTGCGAGCCCCTACCATTGCATCGCGCGCCGGAGTTCGTCCGGGCAGTCCGGATCATGGGCCGTTGCTTGGCCGCTCATCGCTTGGTGATGCGGTCTATCTCGCCGCCGGAGCGTACCGGAATGGCGTCCTTCTGGCGCCGCTGATCGCGGACATCCTCGCGGACGCCGTTCTGGGCACGGAGGGCGAGTCGCGCTCCAGCCATTGGCTGCAGCGCTTTTCGGCCCGGCGGTTCTCCAGTTAGCCCGTCGATTTTGTTCGTATTTTATGCTTTACGCACACTTAACCATGTTTTCGCATCTTACGCCTTCAGGAAGTAGGCAAGGCCTGCTTTAGGGAGCGTTGAAGCCGCGTATGGATGTAGAAGCTTTAGCGCGCGCGACAGGCGCAGCAAGCTCCATCGCCCGCGCCGCTGACGCAACGGGCGTCGACTTTTCCTATTTGATGAACGCCGCAATGCGCGAAAGTTCGTTCAAGGCGAATGCACGCAATCCGAAATCATCCGCCAGCGGCATGTTTCAGTTCATCGAGCAAACGTGGCTCGCCATGGTCAAGAAACATGGCGAGAAGCACGGTTTAAGCGAACTGGCGGCGCAGGTGAAAACCGACGGCACTGGTCGTCTGTACGTCTCCAACCCGCAGCAGCGCCGGGAAATTTTGGGGCTTCGGTTCGATCCGGAAACCTCGGCTAAGCTCGCTGGCGAATATACGGCAGAGAACGCCGAATATCTCATCAATAAGCTGGGGCGGCCTCCGACCAACGCCGAGCTCTACGCGGCGCACGTGCTCGGACCCAAGGCGGCGGCGCGGCTTGCGCATACAGCGGAAGATCATCCGGAAGCGCGGGCGGCGTCGATGTTTCCGATCGCGGCGCGCGGTAATAGGTCTTTGTTCTACGCCGACAATGGGCGGCCGCTGAATGCGCGCGAGGCGTTGAACGGCTTTGGCGAGATGAATGACGCGCTGGGTCAAGTGGCGCCTGGCTACCAGGTCGCGAAGGCGCCGGCATTAAAGGGTCGTCTTCAGGAGGATGATGACGGTACGGCTAGAGCGGCGTTCATGGACGCGCTCGTCGCTCTACAGGTTCAGCCAATCGGTTTTGCGAAGGGCGGTTTCGGTGAAGCCGAAAACGATTCCGCCGCCGCCAGCGCTCAAATGCTGATCCGCGCTTTCAATCACCAACTCTGAACGCCGGCGTCTATTTGCGGTGGGTTTCCAATAGCAAATAGGCGATCAGGTTTTTGCGGTCTTCCGGGTCCTTGATCCCGACAAACGCCATGCGATTGCCGGGCAACATCGAGCGTGGATTGGTAATATATTGATCCATCGTTGCCGCATCCCAGTGAAATTCGGCTTTGGTAAAGGCATCTGAGTAGCTGAAGCCGGGTGCCGTACCTGCCTTGCGCTCGAACACGCCGTGGAGCGATGGACCGGTGCGGTTTGGAGCGCCAGGACCTGCGGCATGGCACGAAGCGCAGCGCGCGAATTGCTGCTGCCCCTTGACCAGATCGGCTGTGTTGTACGGTGCGGGCAGGGCGCTCGCGTCCATGGGCGGCGCTTCGGCCTTCGCGCTGGGCGCCGGCGTTGGAGCCGCCGCTTGTTCAGCGGGTTGCTGCCCACAAGCCGCCAGGCCGAGCATTGCAACAAAAATAAATCCCGCGCGCAGACGCATGATGACGATCCTCAACAATTCGAACAGGCCGGTACAGGGTTTGATTTTCGAACACAAGGCGCCTTGCCGCCGCACGGCGGTCCCGCCTAGGCAGCCCAACGCAAAAGCCTTAGACCTCAATCAAGAAAAACGGCTCGGCCGTGGAGGAAGGCATGGACGTCAAGGTTTCCGCTAGTGGCGTTGAAGAAGCGCTGCGGCGGGTGAGGGCGCTAAGACCGCTTATTCTTGCCCATCAGCGGGAAGCGGACCATTTGCGGCGTCTGCCCGACGAGGTGGCGCGGGGCATGGTCTCCGCCGACCTGTTTCGTGTGCTTATTCCGCGCGATTTGGGCGGCTGGGGTCTTGATCCGCTGACCATGTACGACCTGGTTGAGGAAATGTCCTTTTATGACGGCGCGGCCGGCTGGAATTTCGCCGTGTGCGCCGGCGGCATCGTGATTTGCGGCGCCTTGTCGCCCGCACGCGCCAAGGAGATTTTGTCGACGCCGGACTGTGCCTTCGCGGCGTCCGGCGCGCCGGGGCGGGCAGTGGCGGTTGAGGGCGGCTATTTGCTAAGCGGCAAATGGGCGTGGGCCAGCGGCATCCATCACGCAAAAATTGTCGCCGGGGGCGCCGTCATCTATGACGGCGACGTGATGCGCGTGACCGCCAATGGCGCGCCGCAGATGCGCATGTGCATCGTGCCGAAAGACAAGATCAGCATTCTGGACGCCTGGGACACAGGCGGCATGCGCGGCACCGGCAGCACCGAATGGGAAGCGGCCGATCTGTTCATTCCCGAAACCGACGCCTGCCTGATGAATGGCGGAGCGCAGCATCCTGATCCTGTATTCAATTTGCCGGGCAGCTTTTTCGGATTCGAGATCAGCGCCGTGGCTCTGGGCGTTGCGCGCAGCGCTTTTGAGGGGCTGCGCGATCTGGCGGCGCACAACGCGATGGGTCTGCGCGACCAGGGCTATGCGCAATATGCGATGGCCAAGTCGCAGGCTTTGCACGAGTCCGGGCATCTAAATGCGAAGGAGGCCTTTCGCTCCATTTGGATCAGCACACAGGCCGGCGCGCCGATCAGCATGGAGCAGCGTGCGCGTGCGCGGCGCGCTTATGTGCATGCGGTTGAGGCGTCCATTGAGGCCGTTCGGCTTTGCTGTGAGGCGGCGGGCGGCGCGGCGGTGTTCGAGCGCTATCCATTCGCGCGGGCGCTGCGCGACGTGCACGCGGTGCATGCACACATCGTGCTGTCACGGCGGTTCATGGAGATGGCGGGGCAGGCGGCATTTGGTCTGCCCATTGCGCATCCCATCTTCTAGACCAGCGTCAAAAAGCGTTGCCGCTTTCGCGTGACGCCAGCGGTCCTGATCCCGCATAGGCTTCGCGCGCGCCGGGCAGTTCATGCATGAAGGGGAAACGCGCCAACTGGTTGCCGCCGGACACGTCGAGATGGCAGCCGGTCATGTACGGATTGTCGGCCAGGAAGACGGCGGCGTGCGCGATCTGCTCCGGCTCCGGCATCTTGCCCAGCGGGATTTCCATTTCGAAGCGCTCGGTGATGCCCGGCTTTTCGTACAGAGCGCGCGCCATGTCTGAGCGCACGGTGCCGACGCGAATGCAATTCACGCGAATTTGACGCGGGCCATATTCCTGCGCAGCGTACATGACGAGGCACTCCATCGCGGCTTTGCCGCAGGCGTAGGAGAAGTGCGGCGCTGAAGGCTGAATGGCGGTCATGGAGGAGACCGTAATGATCGAACCAGGTCCCTTCATCGCGTCCGCCATTTCGCGAATGAAATGCACCATGCCGAAATAATTGACGGTGATGCCCTGGTTCAGCGTGTCTTGATTTGAATCAGCGATCGAGCTGAGCACAGGCTGGGCGGCGGAATTCACCGCGATGTCGATCTTGCCGAACGTCTTGATCGTCTCGTCGCGCAGATTCCGGATGTCGGCTTCGCTGCCGCCGTCGCATTTCACGGCATGGCCGCCGATTTTCTTGGCGAGGCGCTCCAGGGGCTCGAAGGTGCGCGCCGCCACGACCACTTTGGCGCCTTGCGCCGCCAGACCTTCGGCGATGGCCCAGCCAGTCCCGCCTTCGGCCGAAGCGCCTAGAACCACCGCGACCTTGTCTTTCAAGATACCCATTGAAGCTGCTCCCTGAGAATTCTGTTTGTCCGCAGCGCCGCTGCGGTCTGGGCGGGAAGCTTAGGAGGCGGGCAAAGCTTGTCCAGCGCCGAGGCTGGATGCCTGGGCTGTAGCGTCCCAGTTTGCGC
>JBEVJO010000316.1:0-14974 GCA_040510175.1 Caulobacterales bacterium | reverse complement strand
ATTCGCGCGCAATTGGGACTGAACACGGGAGACGCCGCATTCTTCGTCGCCGGGCGGCCAGACAATTTCTACAAATTCGCGGGCCTTGCGCGGAATAAAGTCGGTTCAGAACTGAAACTGGTCGACGAAGATCAGTTCGCGTTCTGCTGGATCGTCGACTTCCCGATGTATGAGTGGAGCGAAGAAGAGAAGAAGATCGACTTCTCCCACAATCCGTTCTCCATGCCGAATTACGATCACGACGCGTTCCTGAAGCTGACCTCGGCAGATAAAGACGCGATTCTGGACATGACAGCATTCCAGTACGACATCGTCTGCAATGGCGTTGAGTTGTCATCCGGCGCTATCCGGAATCACAAACCGGAGATCATGATCAAGGCGTTCGAGATCGCCGGCTATTCGGCGGATGTGGTTGAAGAGAAGTTTGGCGGGATGTTGAACGCTTTCCGGTTTGGCGCGCCGCCGCACGGAGGCTCAGCGCCTGGGATTGACCGTATCGTGATGCTTCTCGCGGACGTATCTAATCTGCGAGACGTAATTGCGTTCCCAATGAACCAGCAGGCGCAGGATCTAATGATGAATGCGCCGTCGTCTGTCAGCACGAAGCAATTGCGCGAGCTTCACATTCGAATTGCAGCGCCCGACGCCGACAAAAAGAACTGACCGCAGTTTATTGCGGGGGCGGTTCGCGCCGGACGCACATCGACACGCCGATATCGGGCGGCAGCAGGGTGCGTTCGTCGCCGCACGCGCGATTGAATTGCCGCTGCGAAAGTCCAATCGCGGTGCTCAGATTGGCTCCGGAAAGGTTCGCGCCATTGAAGCGCGCTTGACTGAGGCGCGCGCGGTCAAAACGCGCGTCCGTTAAATTGGCGTTCGAAAAGACAGTGCTCTGCAGGTTTGCCCGCGCGAAGTTTGCGCCGGCGCCATTCAGGCTCGAAAAATCTCCACCTGAGAAATCGGCGTCAGACAGATCCGCCAAAGCGAGCACCGTCGACATGAACTGCGCGCGTGGCGCCGCGACGCCCAGAAGGCGCGCAGACCGCAAATTGCTGCCGATGAACTTGGAGTCACGCAGCGTAGCGCCGGTCATGTTGACGTCGGCGAGATTGGCGCCGATCGCCTCGGCGCTTTCGAGATTAGCGCCAGTAAAAATTGCGCCGGCGAAGTTCCCGCCCGACAAATTGGCACGAGCAAGATCCGCGCGGGTAAAGTCGGATTCAGGAAAGCTGCCGCCAGAAAATACCGCATCGGTTAAAGCGCGGCCGGACAGTTTGCAAGCGTTGCAGATGCCAGAAAAGCCGTGATGGAACACAACGACGCGCTTGCCCGTGTCGCGTGACAGAGCGGGCAGTGCGATCAACGCCGCAATTGTTGCGCAAATCGCGCCGATAAAATCGATCGAAATCCTTCGCATAGGCGTTCGTTTAGCGCAGATCCTCTGGAACCGCACGTAAAACACTGCAGAGAGGGCGCGCACACAATTTTACGCCCGGCGCGCGAGCCTAGGCGGACGACGCTTCGCTTCTCGCGCCGCAGGCGTCGCAGACGCTGCCATCGGCGCTGCGCCGAAGCGTAAAGTGTCCGCACTCGGGGCAGGCGTCTCCATCCGCCACCGGTAAGGCGCGGATTGCTGATGATGCCTTATTTAGGGGTTTGGTTTTGTCTTCGCGGTCCCCGTCCTCCCGGCGCGGGAAGGCGACCAGATTGTCGCCGGTAAAGCCCCGGCTGAACCCCTTCGAGATGAGGCGCGCGGCTGTTTCCGGAATCTCAATTTTCTCCGCCGCGACGCCGCCGCCGAGGGTTTCGGGCGCGCCGGCGTTGGGGTGGATTTGCGCCAAATCGGATCGGCCCAGATAAGACACCGCCAATTCGCGGAAAATATAATCCAGGATAGATGTGGCGCGCCGCACG
This sequence comes from Caulobacterales bacterium, assembly GCA_040510175.1. GTDB lineage: Bacteria > Pseudomonadota > Alphaproteobacteria > Caulobacterales > Aquidulcibacteraceae > JBEVJO01. The sequence goes on along the minus strand of JBEVJO010000316.1, from coordinate 13,060 downwards.
CGATCGTTGCCCTGCACCTCACCCGCTGGATCGAAGCGGGTGAACAAGAAGGCGTCGACGAACTCTTCCAGAGGTACGCCGTATTGCAAACCGATTGAGATCGCGATGGCAAAATTATTCATCAGACTGCGAAAGGCGGCGCCTTCTTTGTGCATATCAATGAAGATCTCGCCGAGCTCGCCGTTCTCGAATTCTCCGGTGTGTAGATAGACTTTGTGTCCGCCGACGACTGCCTTTTGGATGTAACCCTTGCGACGGTCTGGCAGACGGCGCCGCGCTTGGTCTTCAGGTTCAACGGGCGCGGCAGCGATCTTTGCAACGACCACGTTCTCCGGCGCAGTTTGGACGCGTTCCTCCGAGCCCTGAGGCTGAACCGATCGCCAATCGTCCTGCGTCCAGGCATCGTCGCAGGGCGCATAAATGCCACTGCCGCGTCGCGAGATTCGGATTTGCTGTGCGCCTTTTTCCATAGCGAAGCTCAGGTAGTCCCGAATGCGCGAGACTGACGTGGTGCGACCGGTGTCGAGCCGCACCTCCACGGGCGCATCCACAAAGGGCTGCACCGCCGCTGCCATGAGTATGGACGCTTCTGGCGGCAAACGCGGACCATCCCGCCCGCGCCCGGATGGTTCGGAGGTTAGAAACGCGGCGGCGTCGGCATTAGTAATGTTCGGCGCGCCGGCCAGCGTCCAGGCGCCGCAGGCGAATTGCTCCGCCGCAACGATTTCTTCACAGGTAAATCCAATTGCTAGTAAAAGATCGAAGCCGGGCTGCTGTAGCTTGTCAGAGTCGATTCCTAGTTTTTGCATGCAGAAATCGCGCCCAAGTCGCCAGACGTCAAAAGCGTAGGACAACGAGACGCAGTCTCTCAGAGCGTCTTCAACCAAAACAATCTCTCGAGTGGTGAACCCTCGCTGGCGCAAGGCGGCATGGTCGATGGCGGGAGCCCGTTCCAAAGTCCGTGCACCAATCACCACGCGTTCGACTTGAGAGACAGCATCCGACGGAAGGCCGCGCGCCTGTAGCCCCGCGATGACGTCGGCAGATAAGCAAGGCCTGATAGCTTCGCCCTCACGCCGCTGGGACAGCAGCGCATGGATGGGGGCGACGTCGTCACTGGCTGCCCCCGCCAATGCGGGCACAGTTCCCGCTGCACCGATGACCGGCATACAAAACTCCGCCGCGCCGCGCTGCGCCGCCGTATTGAAAAGAGATATCGCCCGCAATGCAGCAGCAGCGGCGCCTGCTGGCGCATGAATGCGCGCTGCCAGCGCCGCGCGCTGGGCCGCATTGAGGGCGGCCTGCACCTGACTTGGCCGAGACGCGGTGCGGCGGCGTTTTGCTGCGCGTGGTGGAACAATGCTTGCTGCTTCATCCTGCGCGATTGCATTTATCGCGGCGATCATGGCGCTGGCGGCGGCGCGGCCTGCGGACTCATCGTATCCAAGGCCTAAGCGAGCGACGGCGGCACTTATCCCAAAAACACCCAGGGCTGGTTGGTCGTGGTCACCGCTGAGCAACAAGCATCGCGTTAGGACGCGGGTAGCATGTTCCAGCGAGTCAACGGCGATGGCGGCGTCTTCAACAAACGCCGCGGCATCAAGACCACCACTTGCAGCAAGGGCAGTGGGGACATCAGTCGCGAAGGAGACGACGAGATTTGGAGACGACCAGGCCAGCTCCGCGATCCGGTCTAGCGCGCCGTTGTCCATTTGCGGCAAGGACACGAGCGCCGGCGTGTTAGAAGCCGCGTCTGCTGGCGAAGCGATCGATCGGCCTTGTCTCGCAAGGTCAAGGCACTGAGCGATCGCGCCGTGCGGAATCCCAGCTTTCACCGCGCTTGCGATAGCGGCGCCTAATATTGGATTACGGGATGGGTCATCGCGCCCTTCGTCGCGCTGGCCTTCAAACGACCGCGTGATTTGGCGCGACAATTCGGCGAGAACTTGTTGCCCCATTTGCGCCAATTCAGCCGCCTGGGCTGCTGCCGCCAAGGCCGCAAACGCATTTGGGTCGCGGGCATCAACGGGGCCGGTTGGCGCGGGGACGGAGATGTCGGCTCTTGGTGGGGCAAGAACCAGTTTCCCGGCGCGAAGGGCGCCGTGGAGAAACTCCGCTTCCTGGAGACTGAGGCCTGCCGTTCGTTTTGCCTTGGCGGAAATTTGGGCCAGCGCGAGTTCCGCTTGGGGCGCGACGTCTTCAAGATCTTCGGCCTGGATGCCCAGATAATCGGCCCAAGCGCTCAAGCGGGCATCCGTCCAGTGGTGTTGGGCGTCTTGCGGAACTCGGCGGTTGATCATGATGCGTCCCTTTGGAGAGCAAATTGTGGCTGACAGTTCGTTTCCCAGCAATAGCTGGTGTGCCCATGTGAACAATTCCCACAAGATATTGATCCCCCGGTCCTACCAGTTCGAACTATGCTCGCGCTGGACCACGATTAACGCCTGCGCCATATTGCGGCGCGCCAAGCCCGTGAGTCGCTTCCCGGGCAAAGAGCGCGGCCGGGAGACAGTTTTGCTCAAGAAGATTTTTACGTGGTGGGACGGCGCGACGATCGGCGCCGTGTTTGACATCCGCCGCCGCAGCCAATTTGTCGGTGAAGACGATGTCGGCAATCGCTATTTTGAAGAGCGCAAACCGAGCCTTGAAGGGCGTAAGCGGCGTTGGGTGATTTATCCCGGCTACCCCGAGGCCTCGAGCGTCCCCCCGGTTTGGAGTTCCTGGCTGCATCATACAATTGACGAGGCGCCGTCTTCTGGCGAACCAGTGCTTCGGGCTTGGGAAAAGCCTCACCAACCAAATTTGACTGGCACTGCTTTGGCTTACAAACCCAAAGGGTCGTTGTCGCGCCAAAGCGCTCGTCCCAAGGTGGCGGGTGATTATGAAGCCTGGCGGCCAGAAGGAGACTCGTAATCATGGCTGCCCGTGCTCAAACACTTGAAACAGTCGTTGGCGCCGGCGTCGTCGCGGCGGCAGCGGGATTTCTGATTTTCGCGTTCACCTCAGCGCGCGAGGCGTCCGCGGCGTCAGGCTATCCTGTCACGGCGATTTTCGAGCGGGTGGACGGCATTTCCGTTGGAAGCGACGTGCGTTTGTCTGGGGTCAAGGTCGGCGCGGTCTCCAGCATCTCGCTCGACCCATCCACCTATCAGGCGAAAGTGGGGCTGACGATCGATCGCGCGGTCAAAGTTCCGAGCGATTCAGTCGCTAAGGTGTCTTCAGATGGGCTCCTCGGCGGGGCCTATGTTTCGCTAGAGCCGGGTGCGGACACCGAAATGTTGAAGAGCAACGACAAGATCATCGATACGCGCGGCAGCATCGATCTGCTGACGCTGTTGATGAACTTCGCCAGTTCGCAAAGCAAAAGCGGCGGCGATGCACCGGCTGAAGAGCCCGCGCAATGAAGCGTCCTTTAGCGGCCCTGCTGTTTTCACTTGCCGCTGCATTCACTTCGACGTCCTCAAGCGCCGCCTCTAGCGCCGCGGTCTTGCGGGGTTTGGACAAGCTAACAGGACACGCAAAAGACTTTGTTGCGCCTGTTGGCAGCCCAGTTCGTTTTGGCGCCCTGCAAGTCCTTGTTCGGTCCTGCGAAAAGGCGCCGCCGGAAGAAACGCCGGAAGTCAGCATTTACGTCGAGATCCGTGATCTCAAAGCCGTTGATGAGAATGGCAAACCGAGCAAGGAAAAGCGGCTACTGTTCAGCGGCTGGATGTTCGCGTCTGATCCTGCGCGCAATGCTCTTGAACATGCGGTCTATGACGTCTGGGCGATTGATTGCAGGGCCTGAACGCCTGTCGCATCTGCTGACAACTTAAAAAAATCGCCATCCACCGCCAGCGCCGCGCCGAGCCGGCGCTGAAAGTCCGAGCGTTGAATTTCGATGGCGCCGAACTGTCGCAGATGATCGGTGACGAATTGCGTATCGAGCAAGCGATAGCCTCCTTCAATTAAGCGCGCGACCAAATGCACCAACGCGACTTTGCTTGCATCGCGCTCTCGGGAAAACATGCTCTCGCCAAAAAACGCGCCGCCCAACGAAACCCCATAAAGGCCGCCAACCAGGCGGTCGTCCACCCAGCATTCAACCGAATGCGCAACGCCCCGGACAAACAGGCTGCAATACAAATCGGTGATGGAATCGTTGATCCAGGTTTCTCTGCGGCCCTCGCCTTGAGCGGCGCATTCCTCCATCACGCGCCGGAACGCCGTGTCCACGCGAAGCGTGAAGGGCTCGCCGCGGATTGTTTTGGCAAGGCGTCGCGAAACGTGAAAAGTTTCGAACGGTAAGACGCCGCGCAAATCAGGGTCGACGATAAAAAGCCGGGGATCGTCCCGTGAGTCCGCCATCGGGAACACGCCGCGCTTATAGCACGCCAGCAATTCGTCCGGACCGAACCGCCTCGACATCGCTCGTTATCCCTTGAGGTGTTCCTCTAACCAGTGAATGTGATAGGCGCCGTCGAGGATGTCGGGATCCTGCAGCAGCTTTTCAAACAGGGGAAGCGTGGTCTCAACGCCGCCCACCACCATTTCGTTGATTGCCCGCCTCAAGCGCATCAGGCATTCATTGCGTGTACGCCCGTGCACAATCAGTTTGCCGATCAAGCTGTCGTAATAGGGTGGGATTTTGTAGCCAGCATAGATTGCCGAATCCAGGCGAACGCCAAGCCCGCCGGGTTGATGGAAATCCTTGATCGTGCCGGGACTCGGTGTGAACGTTTCGGGATTTTCGGCGTTGATCCGGCACTCGATTGCGTGCCCGTTAATCGTCACGTCTTCTTGCGTGAACGATAGTTCGGCGCCGCGCGCGATCCGAATTTGTTCACGGATCAAATCGATGCCGGTGATCATTTCCGTCACCGGATGCTCAACCTGAATGCGGGTGTTCATTTCGATGAAATAGAATTTGTCGTTTTCGAAAAGAAACTCGACGGTGCCGACGCCCAGATATCCAAGCTTTTTGACGGCATTTACGACAACTTCGCCGATATTAGCGCGCTGCTCCGCGTTCAAAGCAGGCGAGGGGGCTTCTTCCAGCAACTTTTGGTGCCGCCGTTGGATCGAGCAATCGCGTTCGCCCAAATGTACAACATTGCCGTGGCTATCGGCGACCACTTGGATTTCGATGTGGCGGGGCGTGGAAAGATATTTTTCGATGTAGACAGCGTCAGAACCGAACGCAGCCTTGGCTTCGCTGCGCGCTGTCGAGAGTGCTACGCTTAGTTCTTCAGCGGAGTGGGCGACTTTCATCCCGCGTCCACCGCCGCCTGCCGCTGCCTTGACTAGCACCGGATAGCCGATCGACTTCGCAATTTTTAAGGCGGTGGTGTCGTCGGAAACTTCGCCGTCAGATCCAGGCACCGTTGGAATGCCGGCGTCTTTCACAGCTTTCTTGGCTTCGATTTTGTCACCCATCAATTTGATGTGCGCAGGCTTTGGTCCGATGAACACCAACTGATGCGCTTCGACGATTTCGGCGAAACGCGCATTCTCGGACAGAAATCCGTAGCCGGGGTGAATTGCTTGAGCGCCGGTGATTTCCGCCGCTGCGATGATCGCCGGTATGTTGAGATAGCTCTTCGCAGCCGCCGCTGGGCCGATACAGACGCTTTCGTCCGCAAGGCGCACATGCATGGCGTCGGAATCGGCTTCCGAGTGCACCGCGACGGTTTGGATGCCCATTTCCTTACATGCGCGGTGGATGCGCAAGGCAATCTCACCGCGATTGGCGATGAGAACTTTTTCGAACATGGGAATTGGACCCCGAGGGGCGCGGGCGCGTCTCATGGCGCTATTCTAATATAACGAGAGGCTCGCCGTATTCGACGGGTTGGGAATCGGTCACGCAAATCTTCGTGATCTTGCCGGCGCGCGGGGCCGCGATGGGATTCATGGTCTTCATGGCCTCGACGATCATAATGGTCTGGCCCTCGGTGACGGAATCTCCGACCGATACAAACACAGGTGCGCCTGGCTCCGGCGACAGATACGCGGTGCCGACGATCGGGGAGGGCACCATCGCGGGATTGGTCCGGTCCGTTGCCGCCGCCGGCGCCGCGGCTGCGATTGGCGCCGGTGCTGGCGCGGCGGTCGGGGCAGGCGCGTAGCTGGGCGCATGCATGGTGACGACGTGGCTCGACAGCCGCGCAATGCGCAGCTTTAAGCCACCGTCCTCTACTTCGATTTCCGTCAAGTCGGTTTCGCGTAAGATCGCCGCCAACTCACGGACGATCTCAGGATCGATGCCGGTTTTAGATGCCATTAGGTCCTCGGATTCTGCGCGGCGTGATTGAGCGCCAAACGCGCTGCCGCTTCAACGCCCAGCTCGTAGCTCATCACGCCAAAACCAGCGATTGATCCAGCCACGCCAAGCGAAACGAATGATTGCTTGCGAAACTCTTCCCGTGTTTGCGGGTTGCTCAGGTGCACTTCGACAGCCGGTATCGTCAAGGCTTTGAGCGCATCAAGAAGTGCAATTGAGGTGTGTGTAAGACCGCCGGCGTTTAGGACAACCGCGGAGGCGACATTTCTGGCCTCATGCAGCCAGTCGATCAAAACGCCCTCATGATTGGTCTGACGAAAATCGACGGCAAACCCGACGGTTTTGGCGCGGTCCTGAGAGGCCTTTTCGGCATCAGCCAGCGTCGCTGTGCCGTAAATATGCGGCTCCCGCTGGCCCAAGAGGTTGAGATTCGGGCCGTTCAGAACAAATATCGGTTTAGACATACGGGGCGCTTTTCGCTGTATGTAGGGAAAGCTGTTCTTAGGACCGCCACGTGAGTCTAACAAGCTTGTCAGAGGGTTATGCGCCGATGCGCATCATTGTTAACGGTGACGCACGCGAGGTGAAAGCGGCGACTATTGCGGATTTGCTGACAATATTGGAAGCGCCACAAAAGGGTTTGGCGGTAGAGCGTAACCGTGCCATTGTTCCAAAATCTCTTTATAAATCAACGCTAATTCTCGATGGCGACGAAATTGAAATCGTACAATTTGTAGGAGGCGGCTAGTGGCCGACGGACAAGCTAAATCGGAGAAGGATGGGCTCGTCATCGCTGGCCGGCGCTTTAATTCCCGGCTGATTATCGGCACGGGTAAGTACAAGAACTATGCGGAAAACGCGGCGGCGGCGGAAGCGGCTGGCGCTGACATGGTCACGGTCGCAGTTCGCAGGGTGAATCTCTCGGATCCGAGCAAGGAGCGGCTGACTGAGTTCCTGGACCCTAAGCGTTATACCTATCTGCCCAACACTGCAGGTTGCTTTACAGCCGACGATGCAATCCGCACGCTTCGACTAGCACGCGAGGCTGGCGGCTGGACACTGGTGAAGCTTGAAGTCCTGTCAGATCAAAAGACGCTCTACCCTGACATGGAAGAAACCCTTCGCGCAGCGAAGCTGCTGATCGCTGAAGGCTTCGAGGTGATGGTCTATTGCTCTGACGATCCCGTCTATGCCCGCAAGCTCGAGGACGCCGGTTGCGCGGCGATCATGCCGCTGGGGTCGCTGATCGGGTCGGGTCTGGGCATTCAGAACCCCGTGAACATCCGTTTGATCGTCGAACAGACGCGCGTTCCCGTCATTGTTGACGCGGGCGTGGGCACTGCCTCCGACGCCGCGATCGCCATGGAACTTGGATGCGATGGCGTCCTCATGAATACGGCGATCGCCGAAGCGAAAGACCCGGTCCTCATGGCAAGCGCTATGCGTCATGCGGTCATAGCTGGACGCGAGGCGTATCGCGCCGGCCGGATGGGAAAGAAACGCTACGCCGATCCGTCGTCGCCGCTCGCAGGCTTGATCTAACGACGAAGGTGAACCTAGTTCGCGGACGCCTTCTTGATCGCTGCGTCGAGCGCCTTTTGGTCAAAGCCGGCGACCAACACGCCATTGACCAGGAAGGTCGGTGTCGATTCCACCTTTGCGGATTCCGAGAGCTTTTTGACGCGCGTCAAATGTTCGATGACGCTAACCGTTTCCATATCTTTCCGCATTCGTTTGATGTCGACGCCTGCGGTCCGCGCTGCTTTGTCGATTGCCGCACTATCCAGTTGGGGGGAGCGCATCAAGGCCAGATGCATGGCGGCGTATTTGCCCTGCTTGTTGGCGGCGAGCGCGGCTTGTGAGGCTTCGACAGAAGCCGGCGTCAGAAATGGCATCTCCTTGAAAATGACTTTGACGTCCTTGTTGACCTTTGGCTGCTTCAAGACCCAATCGACCGCGTGCTCGCAATAAGGGCAGCGATAATCGAAAAACTCCACGACCGTGACCTTGGCGTTCTTTTGACCAATGAAGGGATCTTCCTTATCCGCCACGGCGATTTTAAAGAGCGCGAGCTGTTTTTTTTCGGCGAGCGCCTTTTGCGCTTCTTCGATCACTTCGGGATTGGCGACCAGATAGTCGTGAACAGCTTTTCCGAAAGCAGGATCGGTGGGCGCGGGTGCTTTTCCAGGCGAACAGGCAGCAAGGGCCAAGGCAATAATCGGAAAGAGACGCGACTTCATAAGACAATTCCAATTAAGGTGGGACAGATTGCGTGGGCGTTCTAGTTTTTATGGATGTGCGACGGAAGAGGGCGCACCAAAGAAGCGGCTTTATCCCCCGCGCCGCCGACCATTTTTCATAAGAGCCTGCGCGGCGGGTTCGGCGATCAGGATTATATCCCCCGCCCTGCGCCAAGCGTGGGACGCCGGCGGCAGTTTCTTTTGGGCCCTTTGTGCGAACTCATGCGCGCGTACATAGTCTCCGATGGTGTAGGCGGATTCAGCGGTCGCCAATTGTGCCATGGGGAGATCGCCGGAACGTTCATAAGCGATCGCGAGTTCCCGCCAGGCGAAGCCGTTATCGGCGTCTCCGGCGATTGCAGCCTGTAAGAGATTGATGGCCTCTTTGGTCGATTCGGGCGTCTCAAGCGCGTTCAGCGCACGCGCCAAGTTAACTTGTAGCAGTGGCTGGTTGGGCGAGAGCAAAAGCGACTTGCGATGATGATCGACGGCTTCTTGGATCTTGCCGTTTTCAAAGTAAATCTGACCCAGCAATTCCTCGAAATACGGGTTGTTCGGCTCGTCAGCAATTAGAGCTTCAGTTTCTTTCACCGCGCGGCGCAAATCTGGAATGCGGTAGGCGGCGATCGCGCGCGCATAACGCGCCGGCTCAGACTGGTCCGTATCGGGATATTTCCAGAACGTCTGTTGCGGTGGATCGATAAACCCGCGCAATTTCGCTTGCATCATCTTTAGCGCGTGGATGCTTTCGGCAGAGTCGGTGGCGGTCTTGTAAGGACTGGCGTCGACCTTCATGCGCAACGCTTCGATACGCTCTGAAGATAAAGGGTGCGATCTGAAGAATGGGTCACGGCGTGAATCGCTCAAGACCTCCTGCACGCGGAACTTGTCGAAGAACGATTCCAGACCTTCGCCGCTTTGGTGCGTGGCCGTCAAATAGGTAAACGCGGCCTGGTCCGCGGACGATTCTTGCGTCCGTGAAAATCCCAGATACGACGCCATCGCAAATTGCTGCGACCCGGCGATAAGCGCGGCCCCCGCGTCGGGCGCACCAGCGGCCATTGCAAGAATCCCCAACCCGATCGACACGTATGCAGGCCGCATCGCTGCAGAGATTGCTTCATCAGAGCGGGCGAGGTGACCGCCTGCAATGTGTCCCGTTTCGTGCGCGATGACGCCAATTAATTGATTGGGATTATCCGCGGCGAGGATCAGGCCGGAATGAAGGTGCAGTTTCTGGCCGTCCGCCACAAACGCATTGAGCGTGGGATCTTGGACCAGGATGATTTCAATGTGGGACGGGTCAAGTCCCGCGGCGGTGAAGATAGGATTCGACCAGGTACGCAGTTCTTTTTCGATCTCGGCGTCACGCAGGATTGTCTGTGCGGCTGCGCGTTGAGGTGCAAGCATCACCACCACGACCGCGAGGAGTGCTGCCGTCCAAGCCGAGATTCCAAGCCGAGACATCGTGGCCGTTCCTGATGGTTCGCGTGCGGACACGGGCGCGCTCCTCAATCACTGAATCAGGCGCTCGGATGAACGTTTATTGAGGCGCCAATAAGGCCCGCCGCCTTTTACGACGGCGGGCCGTCATTGATTTAGCTGCCTTTTATAATGCGCTTCCAGTGCGTGGGATCGAATGCACGGCGAATGGGATTCTCCGCCGAAACTTCAATTACCGGTGGAGAATGTTCCAGAACGACCTCGGACGTAGCTTCGACCAGGGGCCGTTCTTCGACTGTCGGAGAAGAGGATTCTGGCTCTCCCTCGATCTCATACGATGCGGTCGCTACTTCAGCTGTCCGGGCGGGTTGAGGCGCCGGCGTCGCTTCGATCTCTACGTCGTCCTCTGGCTCGAAATCGTCGTGGGTCGGAGCGTCGTCGTAAGGCTCTTCGAAGTCGTCGCCCTCGATGGCGGATTCTTGCGCCTCAGCCTGTCCGATCTGACCGTCTTGAGGTGCTTCGCCCTCTTCACGACGACGGCGGCCGCCCCGCCGTCCCCGCCGGCGTCGACTCCGCCTGGGTTCTTCGCCGTCTCGGGGTTGAGGGTCGCTCGCCACGGCAGGTTCGGCGCCGTCGTCTGCGCTGTCGTCATCGCCGTCCGGTTCTTGGGCGTGCTGCTGTGGACGGTTCGCGTCGGCTCCGCCTTGCTCACCGCCGCCACCACGCCGCCGGCGTCTGCGCCGCCTGCGTTGACCGCTTTGTTCGGAAGACGCTGCTTGAGGCGCCTCATCCTCGAAGGCCTCTTCAGCCACATCTTCTTCTATATGTGGTTGCGGCGCTGGCGCGCTGGCTCGTTCGCGCGGCGGCGCCTCGTCTTCATCGTAACCGTAATAGTTCGGCCCGGAATCGATACGGATGTTGAAATCCGGCGCCTGCATGTCCTTGATAGCGTTGATCCGAACGAGGGCGCCGCGCCGTGCTTCGATCGCCGCCAGGAAAGCGCGCTTCTGATTCAGCAAGTACAGCGAGACCTCAACAGGTGCATCGACGTCAATGATGCCGCCCTGAATGCGATCCGCTTGGTGCTCGAGAGTGCGCAAGACGCGCAGCGCGCAGCTTTCAATGGAGCGTACGCGGCCTGATCCAGCACAATGTTCGCAAATGTGAGACGAGCCTTCGAGAACGCCGGTGCGACGACGCTGGCGCGAGATTTCAAGCAAACCAAAACTCGAAATCTTGCCCATTTGAACGCGAGCCCGATCGTGGCGGAGGCAGTCCTGCATCTTCTTTTCGACGATGCGGTCATTTTTCTGCTCCTCCATGTCGATGAAGTCGATCACGACCAAACCGGCCAAATCCCGTAGCCGCATTTGCCGTGCAGCTTCTTCCGCTGCTTCGAGATTGGTTTTCAACGCGGTTGATTCGATAGAGCGCTCTCGGGTCGCCCGGCCGGAGTTTACGTCGATGGCGACCAGCGCTTCGGTCTGGTTGATCACGATGGAACCGCCCGAGCGAAGATGCACGACGGGGCTGTAGATGGACTCCAACTGCTCTTCGACGCGATGTTTGAGGAAGAGAGGCTCGCCTTCGCGCTGCTGCTGCACTTTGCGCGCGTGGCTCGGCATCAGCATTTTGACGAATTCTTTCGCTTCTTTGTAAGCGGAATCGCCTTCGACAACGATCGACTCGACGTCCTTGTCGTAGAGGTCCCTGAGCGCACGCTTCACCAGACTCCCTTCTTCGTGAATGAGCTTGGGCGCCACGGCCTTCATGGTGTCGTCACGGATGAGCTCCCACAGGCGTAGTAGATATTCGTAATCGCGCTTGATCTCAGTTTTTGTGCGTTTGGCGCCCGCCGTGCGAATGATCAGCCCCATCCCGTTGGGAATTTCGAGTTCGCCCGCCACCTTCTTCAGGCGCTTGCGATCAGCGCCGTTCGGGATTTTCCGGGAGATGCCGCCGCCACGGGCGGTGTTGGGCATTAGCACGCAATACCGGCCCGCGAGGGACAGGTAAGTCGTCAGAGCGGCGCCCTTGTTGCCGCGCTCTTCCTTCACCACCTGGATCAGCATGATCTGACGGCGCTTGATGACCTCTTGGATCTTGTAGCGTCGTTGCGACTGACGCCGGCGGCGCTGCGTCTCCATCGCATCGTCGTCATCGTCCTCGTCGTCGTTTTCCGCTTCGACGGCGGCCCGCTCTTCGGCGAGCAGCGCTTCACGATCTGCGACCGGGATTTGGTAATAGTCCGGGTGAATTTCGTTAAAGGCGAGGAAGCCATGGCGGTTGCCGCCATATTCCACGAACGCCGCTTGCAGAGATGGCTCTACCCGCGTCACTTTTGCGAGATAGATGTTCCCCCTTAGCTGTTTTTTGGCGCTTGATTCGTAGTCGAAATCCTCAATTCGAGCGCCAGAAAGCACCACCACCCGCGTTTCTTCGGGGTGAGATGCATCGATCAGCATCTTCTTTTCCATAAAAAGCTCCAGACGCCGCGCCGGAGCGTCGCGAAACCTGCCAAGGTTCGCGGCCGCGAGGGTGGCGTTCATTATTGATGTGACAGCGGTGAGCGCCGCAAACGGCCACAACCTTGCTTCGCGATAGTCGCTTGCAAGCCGGCGCGTCGTTGTAGTCGGGCTCGACCAAAGAAATTCTCCGAAATCGGAGGCTAAAAGGAGAGGAGCCCATGTTCGAGCGGATTAACTAATCAGCGCACTAGCGAAACAAGCGCTTTTGGAGACAAATTCGCCATCCAGCACTTTGGCAGAGCGCATCTTCAGCCGACTCGGCTATGCGGAATCCTCAAGGCAGACTGTGCCTCAATCCCAGGCTTCCTGTAAAGCGAATGCAGAGAATCGCCAAAACTGACGAGAAAAAGGGCAGCTTTTGTCAACGATTTCGCAACAACCGGAGAACATAAGTATATTTCTTAATCTCGGAGCGCTGTGCGTGCGTGGCTTAAACCGCCTAGTTGCTGTGTTTGGTCTTGTCCTGTTAGGGGCCGGCGGCGCTTGGGCTCAGACCACCGCGTCGGATATCTCCAAGGTGACGGCGGTCAGCGTCGATGTGCTTGGCGATACAACGGTCGTTGAAATTGTCTCAAGCACGCCGCTCG
>JBEVJO010000315.1:0-3842 GCA_040510175.1 Caulobacterales bacterium | reverse complement strand
CGGTCGGCGATTAACCCTGAGGTCGCGATGCCCATATAGATCGCCAAGGTGGCGTGATCGTTCGCCATGGCGCGCCAGTCCAGATTGGGCTCGCCGCCCTCCTTGCAGTGGCCGGTGGCGAAAATCAGCGTCTGGGCGTGCTCGCGATGGGTTAAAGGGATTTGCAGATTGGCGGCGGCGCCCAACGCGGCCGAAACGCCAGGAATAACCTCGACACGAACGCCGGCAGCGCGAGCCGCTTCGACTTCCTCGCCGCCGCGGCCGAAAATGAACGGATCGCCGCCCTTGAGCCGGACCACGCGGGCGCCAGCCAGCGCTTCGGCGATCATGCGGCCTTCGATGGCGGCTTGCGGCGTCGAGTTTCCCCGGCCGATCTTACCGACATAAACCAGATTAGCGCCCTTGCGGGCCAGTCCCAGAATGGCGGGGCCGACTAAGCGGTCATGCAGGATGACGTCCGCGTTTTGGATCGCCTTTAGGGCCTTGATCGTGAGCAACTCGGGGTCGCCGGGGCCTGCCCCGACAAGCTGGATCATGCCCTCGCCGCCGCGCGTTTTGGCGAAACGGAAGGCTTTGATGTCCCTGATGGCGCTTAAAACCCGCCCAAGCCCATGATTGGAAACGGTTTTAGGGCGCGCTGGCAATTTAGAGCGCATGGCGAACGCAATCCTTGGCTGAGTATTGCATTTTGAAGACCGGCTTAGCCAAAACAAGCGAAACAAACTAAAGAATGGGTCAAGACTCTCTGGGTTATGCTTGCACAGATGGCGCCGTAAAGCTTACACCAGCACTCATTAATAAAAACAGTATGTTATGATTTTCCCCTGGATGAGACAATGGCCCAAGATCGACTCCCGCCGCTGAACGCGCTGAAGGCTTTTGAGGCAGTCGCGCGCCATATGAGCTTCACAAAAGCTGCGGATGAACTGAAGGTCACGCCAGGCGCCATCTCCCAGCACATCCGGGCCTTGGAAGAAGAAATCGGCACGCCGCTGTTCAAGCGTCTCGGTCGTCAGATCCTGCTGACCGACGCCGCCCAGAGCGCTTTGCCAGCCCTTCGCGAGGGCTTCGATCGCATTAACGACGCTGCCCGCCTGATGCGCCAGCCCATGGGCCGCCGCAAAGTGGCGGTCTCGGTGGCGCCGTCCTTCGCCGCCAAATGGCTGGTCCCGCGCATGGACGGCTTCCACGCCGCCCACCCCGAAATCGAAATCTGGATTTCCGCCGACATGACCACGGTGGATTTCTCGGTCGCCGACGTCGACATCGCCATCCGCTATGGCGCCGGCCTCTATGAGGGCTGCGTTTCGGAAAAGCTTTTGAATGAAACCATCATCCCGGTCGCCGCGCCAAGCCTGGTGAACGGCTTCCCCGGCATCGAAAAGCCCGCCGATCTGGCCAAGCACACTTTGCTGCATGACGGCTCTGTCGAGCAGGACCCGACCTGCCCGGACTGGGCAATGTGGCTGAAGGCGCGCGGCATCCAAGGCGTGGATGCGGCGCGCGGCCCGCGCTTTAATCAGACCTCGGTGGTTCTCGAATCCGCCACGACGGGGCGCGGCGTTGCGCTGGCCAAACGCGCGATCGCCCAATCGGATTTGGAGGCCGGCCGCCTGTTGCCGCTGTTCGAAGACACCACGCCTTTGGCTTTCGCGTATTGGCTGGTCTGGCCGAAAGGCCGCACCCTCACCGCGCCTTTGCGCGCTTTCATGAACTGGGTGCGCGAAGAAGCGAAGAAGGAAACGACCTCGGCGGTGGCGGCTTAAGAATTCGCCGGTCCCGTAGCGCGCCTGCGCATTCCCAGCAGCAAAACTCCCACGCCAATCGCGCTGACCGCACACATCACGCCATAACCGCCCGAAGCGAAATGCTGGTAGAGCCAGCCGGCGCCCAAAGTCGCGACGCCGGTGAAGGCGCCGGTGCCCAGTGAGAAATACAAGGTCTGCGCCACCGCCAGCCGGTCGCCGGCCATGCGATCCAGCAATTGCATGGCGGCCAAATGCGACAGTGCGAAACTGCCGGCATGGGCGCATTGCACCAAGACTAGAAGCGGAAACGGCAAGGCGATGGTCAGCAACGCCCAGCGCGCGATCGCGATCAGGCCTCCAATCAACAGCAAGGCTTCCGGATTGCGGTTCCGGAAAAAGCGGTGCGCACTCAAGAGGAGCGCGATTTCCGCGGCGACGCCGACGCCCCACAACAAACCGACCTGCCCGCTGTTCAATCCCTGCTTGAGCCAGGTCAGTGTGCTAAAACTGTACAGGAAGGCGTGACTGGCCTGGATGCAGGCGGCGGCGACGACAATGCGCGCGAAATCCGGTTCGCGCAGCAAAGCGAACATCCCGCGCAACCGGCCGCGAAACCCCAGCCGGACACCATTCGGATTAAGCGGCACAGGCAGCGCCGGCACCTGCAAAATGGCGATCGCCATTAACAGCGTGAACCCCGTGATCCACCAATAGATCGACCATGGCCCGAACCAGCCCAGCAACATGCCGACAACCAATGTTCCGAAGATAAACGCCGCGGATCCAAACGCCCGGCCGACGCCGTAGGAGATCGGACCGGTGCGCGTGGCGATCACGGTCGAGGCTTCGGCGAACGGCATCACCGACGACATGCAGGTCTGCAAGCACACGGCGCCGACGATCAGCCAGAACAGGTTCGGCGCAACTGCGATACCGCCCAGCGAACAAACGACGCCAAGACTGAGCAACGCATAACCGCGCCGCGGGTCGCGTAGTCCTTCGGCCCAGGCCGCGATGACCGGCCCCGTCACCACGCGCAACATCAAGGCGGCCGACAGCACAAGCCCGATCTTCTCGCCGGACAGCCCGCGCACCTTTTCATACCACACGGGCATGTAGGGCATGTTCGCCCCATGGACGGCAAAAAAGACCGCCAAAAACGTCAGGGGCCAAAACGCCGCCATACGATCCCCTTGTGCACGCCCGATATCAGCGCGCGCCCCACGAATCCCGTCTAGCAGGATGCCGCGCGGGCGTCTAAGCACTGCGCCATGACGCAAGCTTCTCAGATGTGGACGATTACTGCCCAGGGGCCCAAACGTGCGGTGCAGAACGCCGCCAATGCGCTGGCCTGGGCCGACCCATCGCCCGCCAACGCCGTCTCGCAATTCGAGATCACGCGCTTTCAGTGGCGCATGGAAGCTCTGGCCGAAACCGAGGCGAGAGCGAAGGACGCGGTCAAGATCGCCGCTGGCGTCGCGCCGGACATCGACTGGCGCATCGCGCCTTTGGTTCAGGAAGACTGGATCGCCAAATCGCTGGAAGGCCTGCCCGCCGTGCCGGTTGGCCGCTTCATCGTGGCCGGTCAACACGCCGCGCCCAAAGCCGGCCCCTATCGCCGCACCATCCGCATCGAAGCCGGGGAGGCGTTCGGCACCGGCCATCACGGCACCACGAAAGGCTGTCTTGCCGCTTTGGAATATCTGGCGCGGCGCAAGAGAATCGGCCGGGTGCTAGATCTTGGCGGCGGCACCGGCGTGCTCGCCATCGCAGCGTCACGCGCAGGGGCCAGCTTTGCCGCCGCCACCGACATCGACGCGCGCGCCACCGAGGTCGCCGCCCGCAACGCCAAGGACAACCGCGCGCCGGTGCGCACCCTCACCGCCGCCGGATTTTCAGCGACGCGCGTGCGCCATCTCGGCCGCTTCGATTTGATCTTCGCCAATATCCTGATGAAGCCGTTGATCCGGTTGTCGCCTGAAGTGGTGCGCGCTTTGCGGCCCGGCGGTCATCTGATCCTGTCCGGCATTCTGGAAGCGCAAGAGCCCTTAGTGCGCGACGCCTATCAGAACCGGGGCTTGGTGTTCGTCCGCC